>NCJP01000377.1 GCA_002278985.1 Erythrobacter sp. 34-65-8 | reverse complement strand
CGGTCAGGCGACCTTGATCCATTTGCCCCCATCCTGCCGGAAGAATGCGCGTTCGACCGCATCCCCGCCGCCAAGCGCACGCCAGGTTGCGCGCGCTGCCGCTATGGTCGATTCGTCGAACAGCAGGAACGCACGGGCGAACCCGGCCGGATCGCGCCACTGGCCGTCAGCAAAGATCACGTGGGTGGCGCCGTTCTCAGGCGCGCAGGCGCCAGACAGCAGGACCGGCTGGCGCGCAGCGTGGGGCTCACCCGCCTCCCCGTTGGCCAGGAAGGCTTCGGCCTTTTCCTGCCACAAGGCGTTTGTGATCGCTTCACGCTGAGCCGCATCGCCGGAGACGACCAGCACCCGCTGCCCCTCGCCCAGCACCCGCGCGGCGATCAGGGCGACCACCTTGTCCACCGGATCGCGGGACAGCTGCCAGAAGTCGATCTTCATGCGCCCCCACCCCGATTCATCCGGCACCGGTCGGAACAGTACTTCACGTTGTCCCAGTCCCGTGCCCATTTCTTGCGCCAGGTGAACGGCAATCCGCACGAAAGGCAGGTCTTGCTCGGCAGATCGGCCTTCTTGCGCATCTTCGGCATTAGATTGGGCCTAACGCTTCGCTGCTTGAGGCCGAGATTGCTGGCCTACCGCTTTGCTGCTTGAGGCCGGAAACACAAGGCTAACCCTCCAGCGTGTCGCGCACGAACCGGTCGATCAGGCGCACACCATAGCCGGTTGCGCCCTTGTCCCAGGTGCGACCCGGCTTGTCCGACCAGACCATCCCGGCGATGTCGCAGTGCGCCCAGGGCGTCCCCTTGCGGACAAACCGCTGGAGGAACTGCGCCGCTGTGATCGAGCCGCCTTCGCGCGGCCCGAGGTTCTTCACGTCGGCAATCGGCGAGTCGATCAGCTTGTCGTATTCAGGGCCGAGCGGCAGCCGCCACAGCTTGTCGCCGGTGGCCTTACCCGCTGCCAGCAGCTTGTCTGCCAGCGCATCATCGTTGGCGAACAGCCCGCCATGCTCGAACCCGAGCGCGATCAGCATCGCGCCGGTCAGCGTGGCGAAGTCGACCATCTGGACCGGATCAAAGGTTTCCTGCGTCCAGTGGATCACGTCGCACAGCACCAGCCGCCCTTCGGCATCGGTGTTGAGCACTTCAATCGTCTGGCCCGACATCGAGGTGACCACGTCTCCCGGG
>NCJP01000115.1 GCA_002278985.1 Erythrobacter sp. 34-65-8 | reverse complement strand
GGCCCACCTCGACTGGGCGCTGCTGCGCCATCTGAAGGGCGAGCTGACCACCACCGAGGCGAGCGCGGCCAAGCTGTGGCACACCGAGCTGCAGTGGAAGGCAGTCGATGTCGCACTCCAGCTCCACGGCGGGGCCGGCTACATGAACGAATACGCCATCGCCCGGCTGTGGCGCGATGCCCGCGTGACCCGCATCTTCGGCGGCACCAACGAGATCATGAAGGAAGTGATCAGCCGGGGGATTTGAGGGGGCAGGGTAACGCCCCCACCGTCGTCATTGCGAGCGACCAAAGGTCGCGCGACAATCCAGAGCCTGGCGCACTACGCTCTGGATTGCCGCGGCGACTGCGTCACCTCGCAATGACGGGGGACAGGGAAGCGCGCTTGACACCTGCTTGACGAAGTTGACACCGTGTCAAGCTGGCTGCTCCCTATCAACCATCTGAATTAAAACGAAATAGAGGCAATCTGGCGGACCTTGGACGACAGGCTGCCCCCGCCCCCTAAGCCTCGTAAGTCCCGCCATAGAAGGCGTCCATCTCGTCATCGTAGCCGTCGAGCCAGTCCTGTGGGCCGCGCTCGACCCGCTCGATCAGGTTGGGCAGGTCATCGGCATCGAACGCGCCCGCCGGGTCGTAATCGTCGCGCGGCGGCCGGACGAACTGGCGGCGCATGGCCAGCAGCGCCAGGGTCAGCCGCTCATCATAGCGGCGCGACACGCCGACCAGCTCGCCGTTGTAGTAATGCGGCACCTCGACCCCGTGGAGCGCGCGGCCCAGCGCCGCCTCGGCCAGCGCGTCGAACCGGGTGTGGAACGCCGCCTCCCAAGCCTTGGCAAAGGGCTTGCCGTGCAGCCGCACGCGCAGCTGGTAGGCCGACTGGCGGCTCATCCCCACCGCTCGTGCGGCCGCGGCGACATTATGGCTCGCCGCCAGCTCGCGCAGGAACGCCGCCTGCCGGGCGGGCGTCCAGCCGTCGTGGCGCTGCGCCGCAGGGGCGGACGGCAGAGTTTCGGGGGCGACCGGGGCGGCAGCAGGCTCGCTGGCGGCGTGGTCAAGCGAACGGCGATCGGGATGTGTGCTCATCGACGAGGATAAGCCAGATTTCGCGCGTGTAGGAAAATGGTTTTGATCGCGCCCCTTATGTTTCCCGATCCTGAAAGCGGAAAATTCCGACGATCGTAATCTGCCCGTCCGCGTCGGAATAGGCTATCTTGAAGCCATAGCGACGGTTCACGATGCGGCGCAGCGTCCGGCCCTCGACCGGGGCACCGATCGCCGGATACTGGCGGGCCAGATCAATCGCGCGCCAGATGTCTCCCGTAACGGCAGGTAGGCTCTCCGGGGCGACATTTTCGTACCAGCGGATTATGGCGCGAAGATCATGTTCCGCCTCCCGGCGAAAGCGAACCGGCCGCTTCACGCGAACGGTTTGCCGAGCAGGCCAGTGATCTCGTTCGCGGGGGAATATTCGGGGTTCTGTTCGGCCAGACGGCGGTCGATTTCCGCCATTTCGGAATCGGCGAATGCACAATCAGCGGCATACGTCGCCATGATAGCCCCGAGCGCTTCCTCCACCGGAGCACGCCGGTCCAGTGGCAGTGCCCTGGCGAAGGCGACGAACTGATCAATCGAGGTCATCCGTCAATTCTAGCATAACCTGGCGGGAAGCAAAACACCTGTGCCCCTCACCCGATAAACCCGCGCACCTCGCTCACGAAATCCTCGAACCGGTCGTGGTGGACCCAGTGGCCGGCGCGGTCGTAGGCTGACACTTTCACGTTGTCGCCGAAGTGCGCGATCCGCCCGTCCTTCTCCGGATTGCTGGCCCAGCTGTCGTTGCCGTAGATCATCAGGGTGGGGCAGGTGACGCGGGCCCAGAGTTCCTCGACCTGTTCCAGCGACAGGTCGTCGCCCGGCCAGGCGTGGAGGTGAGGGTCGAACTTCCAGCTCCAGGTGCCGTCCTCGTTGCGGATCGCGCCGTGGCGGCTCAGGTGCTCGGCCTGGGCCCGGCTCAGGTAGCTGTTGGCCTCGTGCATCCGGTCAACCGCGTCGGTGAAGGTGGCGTAGCGTTTGGGCAGGCGGCCGGAGGCTTCGCGCTTGCGGTCAATCCACTGGCGGCGGTGCTCGTACCACGGGGTTTTCGCCATTTCCGCCTGGACCTTGGGGCTGGGGCCGAGCCCCTCGATCGCCACCAGCTTGCGCACGTTTTCCGGGTAAAGCCCGGCGTAGCGCATCGAGATATTCCCGCCCAGCGAGTGGGCGACGATGGTGACCGGGGCGAGTTCGAGCTGGTGGATCAGCTGGGCCAGGTCATAGACGTAGCCGGTCATCGGGTAATAGCCGGTGTTGGTCCACTCGCTGTCCCCGTGGCCGCGCAGGTCGGGGCAGATCACGTGCCAGTCATGCCGCAGCTCCTCGGCCACCCAATCCCAGCTGCGGCAATGGTCGCGCCCGCCGTGCTGCAGGATCAGCGGCGGCGCGCCTTCGTTGCCCCAGTCGGCATAGTGCAGCCGGGTGCGCTGGCTGATGAATGTCTGCGAGGTGGGGCCGATCAATTCCATCAGGCGGGTTCCCTTGACGTAAGCGGAAATTTGCGTTGCGGATCGCTACCGATGCGATACGGTAGGACGCAACCGAAAACGAGAGAGGAAATGTATTCATGTCGGTGCTGAACGTTGCCCAACCCGCCTTCATGGAAGAGGAGGAGATTGCGATCTTCGCCGATGCCGTCGGCAAGTTCTACCAGCAGCACGCCCCGGAAAAGCGCGTGCTCAAGTGGCGCGAGGACGGCCAGGTGGAGCGCGATTTCTGGCGCGAGGCAGGCGCGGCCGGCCTGCTCGGCGTATCGGTGCCGACCGAATATGGCGGCCACGGCGGCGATTTCCGGCATGACCTGGTGGTGATCGACCAGCAGGGCAAGCACAACGTGGAAGGCTTTGCCGCCTCGCTCCACAACACGGTGATCCTGCCCTACCTGGTGCGCCACGGCACCGAAGAGCAGAAGAAGAAGTACCTGCCCAAGCTGGTCACCGGCGAACTGGTCAGCGCGATCGCGATGACCGAGCCGGGCGTCGGCTCCGACCTGCAGAGCATCACCACCACCGCGCTGAAGGATGGCAACGGCTACCGCATCAACGGGGCCAAGACCTATATCTCCAACGGGCAGACCGCGGACTTCATCGTGATCGTCGCCAAGACCGATCCCAATGAGCGGGCCAAGGGCATCTCGCTGATGCTGCTGGAAACCGAAGGCGCGGAAGGGTTCAAGCGCGGCAAGAAGCTCGACAAGATCGGGCTCGACGCGGCTGACACCAGCGAGCTGTTCTTCGACGACGTGTTCGTTCCGGCCGAGAACGTGCTCGGCGGGGTCGAGGGCAAGGGCTTCTACCAGCTGATGGGCGAGCTGCCGCAGGAACGGCTGATCATCGCGGTCGGTGCCATCAACGGGATCGAGAAGGCGCTCGAAACGACGATGGATTTCGTCAAGAACCGCAAGGCTTTCGGGCAGACGATCTGGGATTTCCAGAACACCCAGTTCGTGATGGCCGACCTCAAGGCGCGCAGCACGGCGGCGCGGGTGTTCGTCAACGATTGCATCGCCAAGCACCTTGAAGGCAAGCTCGACGTCGCGACTGCCTGCATGGCCAAGTACTGGGTCACCGAGCTGCAGGGCGAAGTGGTCGACAAGTGCCTGCAGTTTCATGGCGGCGCGGGCTTCATCAACGATTACCCGATCGCCCGGATGTACCGCGACAGCCGCATCACCCGCATCTTCGGCGGTTCCAACGAAGTGATGAAGATGGTGATCGCGCGCGGGATGTGATCGATAAGGGGGGCGGCCCGTTACAGGGCCGCCTCACCTACTTGTCCGCGATCAGCCTCACCGCGAACCCGCCGCCGGGGGCCATGGTCAGGTCGAGTACGTCTCCTCTGGCCACCCGCCGTTGCTCGATCACGATGTCGAACCGGCCCGGCCCCTGATAGTGTGCGTTCGGCCCGTCGCGATAGAATTGGGCGGTGTAGGTCCTGCCATCGTCGAGGAAGTCGAGGCTGACCTTGACGGTGCGCCCGGTCTCGTCCGTGCCGCCGCCGATATACCAGTCCGCGGAGCTCCGGTCCTGCCGCGCGATCACCACATATTCGCCCACCGCCGCGTCGAGCACCAGCGACTGCGTCCAGTCGGCCGGCACATCCTTGATGAACTGGAACGCGGCCTTGTGCTGCTCGTAATGCTCCGGCAGGTCAGCGGCCATCTGGATGGGTGAATAGATCAGCACGTATTCCGCCAGGGCGCGCGCCTGCGTCATCTGCAGCGGTTGGCCGTTGCCCTCCAGGCTGAGCACGCCCGGGGTATAATCCATCGGGCCGGACAGCATGCGGGTGAACACCAGTGTCGGCACATGGCTGGGCACGTTGGGCGGCGCTCCCCAGGCGTTGAATTCCATGCCCCGCGCGCCTTCGCGGCTGACCCAGTTGGGGTAGGTGCGCCGCAGTCCGGTGTCCTTGACCGGTTCGTGCGGGTTGATCGCAATCTTCCGCTTCGCCGCCTCGGTCACGACCCGCAGGTGATGGCGCTGGGTTATCTGGCTTTCCTGGTGCTCGCGGCTTTCGCTGCCGTCGGCATGGCGGAAGCGCAGGTTGTGCGCGTCAGTGACATAGCCGGTCTTGATCGTCTTGACGCCGCGCGCGGCCATCAGGTCGAGCGCGGCCTCCAGCTGCGCCTCGTAGTTGCCGATATCGCCCGAGGTTTCGTGGTGGCCGACGATCGGCACGCCCTTCTTCGCGGCGTAGCGGGCCAGTTCCTCGAAGTCGTAATCGGGATAGGCCTGGGTGAAGCTGAACAGTTCCCCGTTGAAGAACCAGTCGCCATCCCAGCCCACATTCCAGCCTTCGACGAGCACACCCTCGAAGCCGTGCCTGGCGGCGAAATCGATGTATTTCTTGACGTTGGCGGTGGTGGCGCCGTGCTTGGGGCCGCTTTCCCAGCTCTCCTTGCCCAGATGCATACCCCACCACACGCCGACATACTTGTGCGGCTTGAACCAGCTGACATCGCCCAGCTTGTTGGGCTCGTTGAGGTTCAGGTCGATGTCGCTCATGGCAAGGCCCGCGGCATCGGGGCTGATCCGGATCGTGCGCCACGGCGTGGCAAACGGCGTGTCGCGCACCGCGCGCGCGGCGCTGCTGCCGCTCGGCGCGAGCGTGGCGCGGAAATGCGTGCCCCGCACGCGCTTGACGAACATGCCCGCAAAATCGACCAGCGCCGCTTCGTGCAGCGCGACATGCGTGCCGTCCTCGAAGCGGAAGGTCAGCGGGGTCAGCGCGGTGCCGACGCCGGAGATAGCGGTGTTCTCGTACAGGTATTCGTAGCGGTTCCACTCGCCCGCAGGGATCCACCAGGCCTTGCCGTCTGACGCAAAGTTGAACTCGGTCAACTCGTCGGCAATGCGCACGGCCGCATCCGGATTGGGCGCCATGCTGGCGTCGTCGAACAGATAGCGGAACCCGATCCCATCGTTGAACACGCGGAATACCACGCCGAATTTGCGCTTGCGCGCGCTGTCTTCCTCGAACCGCACGGTCAGTTCGTTGTGTTGGTCGCGCACGAAACGGCGCTCGCCCCACGGCTGCTCCCAGGTGCT
>NCJP01000376.1 GCA_002278985.1 Erythrobacter sp. 34-65-8 | reverse complement strand
CGGGCTCGGCTACCAGCACTAGATCCGCCCACTCTTCCACACCACCCGCCCGACGATCTCGATCTCGTCCGCAGAAACCTCCTTCGGCGGATAGGCGAGGTTCTGGCTGAGCAGGGTGAACCGCCCCCGGCCCTGCGCGGCCACCCGCTTGACCAGCAGGGTCTCGCCCATGCGGACCACGTGAATGCCATCGCGGAACGGCTGCGGACGGCGGTCCACCAGCACTTCGTCGCCTGCGCGCAGCAGTGGCTCCATCGAATCGCCCTCGACCGCGATGGCGGACAGCATCGAACCATCCAGCCCCTGTTCGCGCAGCCAGCGGCGCGAAAAGCGGAAGGCGTCGAACGGCTCTTCCTCCGCCACCGTCGCCCCCGGCCCGGCTGACGCCGCCAGCGCCAGCCGGGGCACATCGATCCAGGCGGCATCGAGCGGCAGGCGCGCGCGGGGCGCATAGGATTTTTCCTCGCCGCCAGCACCAGATGCTCCGCCGCCGCCCAGCTCTTCCTCGTCCACCCCGAAGAACCCGGCGAGCACCCGCCGATCCTGCTCCTCCAGCTTGCGCGGACTGCCTTTGCGGATGAATTGTTGCAGATAGGTCGGGTTGCGTCCGATCATTTCAGACAGGCTGGCAAGGCTGGTGCCCTGCCTGCGTGCCAGTTGCAGCAGGCGATCTCTCGGGTTCGACATTGGCTGTCCTCCTAGTCGATGGATTTCCTACATAGAGGATGTATTTTTCCTAGACAAGTAGGATTTCGCGCGCGACCAATACGGCATCGGGCGATTCGACGGTCGCCCGATCAGCCCGCAACCAAGCGCGAAAGGGACCGTATGCTGATCCGCTCCATCGAGAAATTCCTGCGTCAGACAGGGATGCCCGCGACCAAGTTCGGGCGCCTCGCCGCGCATGATCCGCGCTTCGTGCTCGACCTGAGGATGGGGCGCGAGCCGCGCGGCGGCACTGAAGCGCGGATCAAGGGCTTTATCGCCGGCTACGAAGCGGCCCACTGCGGCGAAGGAGAGCAGACCCATGTTCGTTGATACCACACCCCCCTGCCCCGCACGCAGCGCCCGCCGCACGGATGCTGACCGCCTGCGCGAAGCACTGATCGCACTGGCGGGCGGACACGGCGTGGTCCTGGCGCACGAGGAACGGGCCTGGGCCAGCGTCACCGCGGCATCGGCGAGCGCGCGCAGCCCC
>NCJP01000114.1 GCA_002278985.1 Erythrobacter sp. 34-65-8 | reverse complement strand
CGGTGGTGAAGTCCAAGCCGAGCGGCGCGAAGGGCAAGTATGTCCGCAAGATCTCGCTGACCAGCACGATGGGCCCCGGCCTGAAGGTCGACCTGGGCGAAGTCGAAGGCGCGTAACCTTCCTGCCATCCGGCGGATGCCGGGTGATCGTGACAATCAGAAGGGCCGGGGGAGCAATCCTCCGGCCTTTTTGCATTTTTGCATTGCGCATAGCCTCGCGCCGGTGCGCGGTTGTCACGCCCGCCGATCCTGCTACCCTCCGGTTCGCGATCGCACATGCCAGAGGACCTGAAGGGGTGCGATATGATTTTTCGCCATCGTAAAGCTGTTGCTGCGCTTGTTGTGCTGGGCGCTGCGACCGGGGCAAACGCCACCGAGCCGCAGAAACACCGCATCACGACCCACACGACCGTAGCGGTCTGCTCCGGCGGTGACCCGTGCACGGACAGCAAGATCCCGCCGGAAAGCTACACCCGCCTGGTGGTCGAAAACATGATGGCTGGCACAGCGAGTCCGGGAGCCAATGACAAGCGGACTTGGTTCCGCCGGTTCACCTCCTCAAAGGACATCGTGTTCGAGGCCTCGCTGGCCACCGAAACCGGGCGATTCAAGGATGTCACCCCGCTGATCTACCGGCGCTATGTCAGCGCGCGCAAATCGGGCGAGAATTTCACCCGCGAGATGACCATGGATGATCGGCAATACCCGCTCTTCCTGGTCACCGGGGACCCGACCAGCCAGATCGCGCGCTTCACCTTCGACGCGCGGTTCGAAAGCAAGCCCTCGACCGATGCAGCGCAAATGTCGCTCGGTTTCCTCAGCAATGCGCTGAAGGCCGTCTCGCCCGGCTCGGCTGTGGTCACCTCGCTTACCTCGGAAAGTGCCGACAAGGTCGCCACCAAGGTGGACGAATCCTTTGGCAAGTTCTTCGCGGAAAGCGTCGGTGAAAAACTGCGCTTCGATGTCGATCTGTACCGCTTCAAGCCGATGGTCATCACGGCCTTTGGGGGGGCGAAGGAAGAACAGTCTCTCAAGCCCAACCTGATCATCGGGCAATGGCGCGTTTCCTTCGCCCCGGCGCGGCCTTCGATCTTTTCTTCGGTCGAATGTGTGGCCAACCAGAACACCGGCGCGTGCGACCCTACGCGCAAGAAAGCCGCGTTTGACGATGCAGTCACCCGGCCCAACGCCGTGCTTGCGTTCGCGCTGATCGACAAGGTCGGCAATTCAGGGACCGTGCTGAGCTATCTCAAGCAGCAGGACTGGTGGGCTTCCGATCTGGGGGCGCTGCAGGGCAGCGGCGAGTTTGCGGCCTTTTGCCGAAAGATCCGCGGCGCAATGGGCGAAATCGGCCTCAGCGACATTGACGGCAAGATCATTGCCTACTCGGTGTCGCAGTCAGGCACGGTGACCAATCGGGTCAAGACTGGGCTGCAAAAGGAAGCGGACTGCAAGAGCTGAGCCTGGTTACCCCAGCATCGCCACCCCCACTGCGAGCGCCTGCTTGGTCCGCAGCGGCACCGTGGTAGCGTAGAGCACGTTGGACACGGCCTGCTCCACCAGTCGGGCGCCGCCAACTATCGGGTTCAGCGCCATGACCGGGGCTTCGCAGGAGCCCTCAAGGTGAGGCGCGGTTGCCGCGTACGTCCCGGTGCGGCAGCCCGGCATTGCGCCGAGGGCTTCGCAGAACCGCTCGAACCGGTGGGCGACCACCCGATTGCGGCGCACCCGGTCCCGGCTCATCAGCTCGAAGCTGTGCGAAACCAGCGTGACCGCACCAATCCCGTGGGCCTGGGCGTGTTCGACCAGGCCGGTCAGTTCTGGCAGGGTGAGGGCGGTGATCTGGCCATGGCGCAGGCTCCCGCCGAAGTCCTCGATGCAGGCAATCGGCACTTCGATCGTGCCATGGTGCAGCACCGGGCGGCGGATCTCGGCTCCCAGCGTGATGGCGCAGTCGCCCCGGCCAGCCAGCGCCGGAGCATGGCTGGTGTCATAGGGGATGCCGATGTCCGCCAGCGCCCGCAGGGTATCGTCGTTGGCGCCATAGTTGCCCGTGCGGAAAGCAGTCGGGCGGGGCGCGCCCGCCGCCATCAGCGTGTCTTGTGCCCATTCGAGAATGCGGCACTGTGCCTCGAACGAGAAGTGCTTGATGTGCTGACCTGAAAGCCCGTCCGCCAGTGTGCCAGCCAGCCCGTTGCCGGGGGCAAGGGCGAGCCATTCGGTATGGCAGTGCAGCTGGACATCGTGCCCGCGCGTGACGATCGGTGCGACCACGTCCTCGATTGCAGCCACCCCCCATACCAGCGCCGGCATGGGATCGACGAAGAACACGCCTTTCAGGCCATGCCGGTCCATCACCGCCATCTGGTATTCTATGCCGGCTGGCCCGCCCGCAGTCTCGCCCAGGATCGAGCGGGCGAAGTTATCCGCCCGCGACCCGGGGCCGCCTTCGCCGGGCAGGTTGGCCGCATATTCGGTGTCGATGGTGATATAGACTGCCGTCATCCGGCCACGGTAGCGCAGCAGGTTTAACGGATGGTTGTGATCAGACCTTCGGCAAGGTGCCGGACCGCGCTGCGCGATCCTGCCACAGCTCGCGGGCATAGGCCTGGAGATCGGCAACCTTGTCTACCTCATCAAGGATCTCGATGCCGAAGATGGTCTCGACCACGTCTTCCAGGGTAATCACCCGACCATCGTGCCATATTCGTCGAACACCAGCATGAGCTGGTGGTGCTGCTCCACAAAGCGCTTGAAGACCCGGTCGATCGGCAGGGTATCGAGGGTGGTGGCAGCCGGCCTGACAACGCTTTCCAGCGTCTGGCCGCTGTCCGGCCCGAGCTGGACGAATTTCTCGAGCACTTCCGACTTGATGACGAAACCGGTGATCTCGTCGGGAGTGCCGGCATAGATCGGGATGCGGGTGAACGGCTTGCCGCGGGTTGCCTGGAGAAAATCGTCCAGCGGCATGGTGCCCGGCAGCGAAAAGACCACCCGGCGCGGAGTCATGATGTCGGCGGTCAGCACCTTGTCGAGGCCAAGCAGGTTGCGCAGCACATCGGATTCGCGTGAATGGATCTGACCGGACTCTTCGCCCATCCTCGCCACCGCCAGCAGTTCCTCGCGGTGTTGCGGCACGTGTGCCGCCTTGCCGAAGGTAATGAGCCTGGTCAGTTGCTGGGAGAACCACACCAGCGGGGCCAGCGCCGTGATCATGATCGGCAGAACGCGGGCCACGAACGGGCAGAGGCCCGCTGCATAGCGCGCTCCGATCGTCTTGGGGATGATCTCGGTCAGGACCAGCACGGCCACGGTCAGCCCTGCTGCGAAAAAGGCCTGCGTCGCATTGCCGAAAATCCGCACATATTCAGCCCCGGCGCCGGCTGCACCCATGGTGTGGGCGACGGTGTTGAGTGTAAGGATAGCCGCAAGGGGGCGATCGACGTTCTGCTTGAGCTCGGCCAGCCGGTCAGCCCAGGTTGCCCCATTGGTCTTTGCCGTCTGGATCGCGCTGGGGGTCAAGGTCAGCAGCGCAGCCTCGAGCAGGGAACAGAGGAACGAGATCCCCAGCGCCATCCCGATGTAGATGACCAGCATGGTCATCGTCAGATCCCGCCTGGCGTCCAGGCAAAGCCCAGCCGGTCCAGCCCGGCGCACAGGTCGGCAAGGCAGGCGTCAAGCGCGGCCCGTTCGGTCGAGCGGACGACGAAGTTCGACCCGACCCGGCCTTCGCGGAAGAAGGGATAGCTCCCAATCTGGCACCCGTCGTGCGCCTTTTCGACATCGCGCAGCAGCACGGCAACCTCGCTTTCGGGGATGAACCCGCCCACGGTCTCGCTGATCAGCGGCGCACCGCCTTCGAGCTGCCCGGTCAGGGCATCGAGCATGCCCGCCGTGATATGCGGCACGCCCGCCATCAGGAACAGGTTGCCCAGGCGGATGCCCGGCGCGCCGGACATGCGGTTGGGGATCAGCTCGGCGCCTTCCGGCACGCGGGCCATGCGCAGGCGCCCTTCGTTCAGGCCGCCCTTGTCGGTGTAGTAGCGTTCGAGGATCGCCCGCGCTTCGGGATGGATGACCACCGGCACTCCGAGAGCAGCAGCGACGGCATCAACCGTGATGTCGTCATGCGTCGGGCCGATTCCGCCTGTGGTGAACAGATAATCGTTGCGCGCGCGCAGGGCATTGACCGCCTCGACGATCCGCTCCTCGATATCGGCCACCACCCGCACTTCGGCCAGGCGGATGCCCTGCACCTGCAGCCAGCTCGCCACCTGGGCGATGTTCTTGTCGTGGGTACGACCGGAAAGGATCTCGTCGCCGATCACGACGAGCGCGGCAGTGAAAATGCGCTGGCTCATGCCCGTCTGTTAGGCGAGCCTGACGGCGCGCGAAAGGGCCGATTTGCCTATTCCGCCGCCTCCAGCTGCTCCTCCGGCAACGCGGCGCTGGCTCCGGCCTTGCGGAAGGCGAGGATCCCGTCATCGACCGGCGCCTCGCGCAGAACCTTGCGGTCGTAGACATATTCCTGGTTCAGCCGCCAGGGATAGGCCGTCGCGCTCTTGGGCATGATGTGCTTGCCGCGCTGGATATAGCCGGATGAGAAATCGAACAGGTCGTCTTCTTCCAGGCCGTGGTTTTCGGCCAGCACCGGCACGGCCGTATCGACCCCGCGCTTGTCCATCTCGTTCAGCACCCGACAGACGAATTCGGAATTGATGTCTGCGCGCAAGGTCCAGCTTGCGTTGAGATAGCCGAACACCACCGCCAGGTTGGGCAGGTTGGAGAACATGCAGCCCTTGTAATAGAACCGCTCGTTGAACTGCACCGGCGTGCCATCCTGGGTGATCGCGATCTTGCCGGCCAGCGCAAGGTTGAGGCCGGTGGCGGTGACAACGATGTCGGCCTCCAGCACTTCGCCCGTTTCCAGCTCCACCCCGTGCTTGAGGAAGCGCTTGATCCGCCCCGTCACCACGCTGGCCTTGCCGCGCTTCATCGCGCTGAACAGGTCGTCGTCGGGCACCAGGCACAGGCGCTGGTCCCACGGGTTGTAGGGCGGGGTGAAGGGGGCGAGGTCAAAATCCTGGCCCATCGACTTGCGGATGCGCTTGTGCAGCCCGTCCTTCACCTTCTGGGGCTTGTTGCGGGCCAGCTTGAAGCTGAAATCCTGCATCGTGATGTTCTTCCACCGCGTGATCCGGTAGGCCAGTTCCTCGGGCAGGATGGAGCGCAGGAAGTTCGCCAGCCGGTCCTTGGCCGGGCGCGAGAACATCCATGTGGGGGTGCGCTGGAGCATGGTCACATGCGCCGCCTTGTCTGCCATCGACGGCACGATGGTGACGGCCGTGGCGCCAGAGCCGATCACGACCACCTTCTTGCCGGTGTATTCAAGATCCTCGGGCCAGAACTGCGGATGGATCACCTGCCCGGCAAACTCACCGAGATCGAAGCCCGGATCGTAAGGCTGGTCGTAATCGTAGTAGCCCGATCCGAGATAGAGGAAGTTCGCCGTCATCTGCGTGTGCGAACCGTCATCCAGCTCCATCGTCACATGCCAGCGCGCCTCGTCACTGCGCCAGTTGGCGGAAACGACTTTGTGCCCGAAGCGGATGTGGCGGCGGATATCGCGTTCATCGACGATGCGGTTGAGGTAGTCCAGAATCGCGGGGGCATCGGCGATCGACTTCTCGTGCTT
>NCJP01000375.1 GCA_002278985.1 Erythrobacter sp. 34-65-8 | reverse complement strand
CCATGGCGGAATTGCGTGTCAGCCAGTTTGACCAGCGGACCGAGTTGCGCCCTGCACTTCTTGCAGTAACTGCAGTGCCGCCGCAGGAACTGCCGTTCGGCCTTCGGGGTGAAACCTATCTTCAGGCAGGCTATATCGGGGGAGACTTTTCGACCGGCTTCATTGACGGACAGGCGCGGCTGGACCGTTCTCTAGCCCGTTTTGACCTCGGCGAGTTTCGCGCAGGAGCGGGAATCTGGGGTGGGGCGCAGGACGGAGCGGAGCGACTCGATGTGGGCCCCACCGCTTCGCTCGAACTGAGTATTGCTGACAAGCCGGCCCGTATCTCGATTGATTACCGCCACAGGGTGGCTGGCGATGCGCGCCCGCCTTCTGGCATGGCCGTTACGGTTTCGACGGGTTTCTGACCCGGCTTGACTTTAATACCGCGCGCACGTGGGTTAGAGGCTGTTCATGGACCTTTACCTTCCCATTGCGAACCTGTCGGTCAACGGCGTCTGGATCGTCGCGCTGGGAATGCTCACGGGTATCCTTTCAGGCCTGTTCGGCGTCGGTGGCGGGTTCCTGACCACCCCGTTATTGATCTTTTACGGGATCCCGCCGACTGTCGCGGCGGCCTCCGCCTCGACTCAGGTGACAGGGGCAAGCGTCTCGGGCGTGCTCGCGCACAGCAAGCGCAAGGGGGTCGATTACAAGCTGGGCGGGGTTACTGTTGCGGGTGGTCTGTTCGGATCCGGCATCGGCGCGCTGCTGTTCAATTTCCTCCAGTCGGTCGGCCAGATCGATGTGGTAATCAACATCTTGTATGTGATCATGCTGGGCACGATCGGCTCGCTCATGGCGCGTGAGGCATGGGAGACGATTTCTCCAAGCCCGAGGGCTAAAATCAAGGCGGCGCCGAAGCGGCGCCACCATCCGCTGGTGGCCGCCTTGCCGTTGCGCTGGCGTTTTTACAGTTCCGGCCTTTATATTTCTCCGCTGGCTCCGCTCATCCTGGGAGTGCTGGTGGGGATATTGACGATGCTCATGGGCGTGGGCGGCGGCTTCATACTGGTGCCTGCGATGCTGTATATTCTGGGGATGAGCGCCAATGTCGTCGTCGGAACCTCGCTGTTCAATATCCTGTTCGTGACCATGGCGACCACGATGATGCATGCGCTGACGACGCGGGCGGTGGATATCGTGCTGGCGGTCCTGCTGCTGGTGG
>NCJP01000113.1 GCA_002278985.1 Erythrobacter sp. 34-65-8 | reverse complement strand
ATCAACTCCGGCTTCCTCGGCACCGAAGCGCGCCACCAGACGGCAGAGAATTTCGCGCGGCTGACCAGCCCGGACTGGGCCTACAACCCCTTCGTTCCGGCGGCAGACAAGGCGGTCAAGAACCCGGTCTGGCTCAACGATCCGATCTATTACAACAATCGCGGCGACAGTGTGTGGGAAGGCGAAAGCCGGATCACGGGTGATTTTGCCGGGCTGGACGATCTCAACACCGCCCATCCGCGCGTGGTCCAGGGCTTCATCGACATCTACAAGCAGTGGATCACCGATTTCCGGGTGGACGGGTTCCGGATTGATACCGCCAAGCACGTCGACATGGAGTTCTGGCAGTCATTCGCCCCTGCAATCCTCGACCATGCCCGCGCCGAGGGAATCGGACACTTCCACATGTTCGGCGAAGTGTACGAGTTCGAACCGGCGCAATTGGCCAAGTTCACCACCCAGGGCAAGCTGCCGACCGTGCTCGATTTCGCCTTCCAGGGCCGGGTCCGCGAGATGGTGGCCGAAGGCAAGCCGGCCACGCGAGTCAGTTACATGTTCGAGGCTGACGCCGTCTATGCAAACGGCTTTGCGACTGCCCGGCAGCTGCCCACGTTCCTCGGCAACCACGACATGGGTCGCTTTGCCATGTTCGTGAAACAGGCCAATCCGGACATATCCGACGCCGAACTGACCAGCCGGATCATCCTGGGCCACGCGATGATGATGTTCGCGCGCGGCGTGCCAACGGTCTATTACGGCGATGAACAGGGGTTCGTCTCGGATAGCGGTGACCAGGGTGCGCGCGAAAGCATGTTCCCCTCGCGGACAGCCGAATACCTCGACAATGATCTCGCCGGGACCGACGCCACCCACGCGCAAGGCAACTTCAATCCGGATCATCCGATCTACCGGGCGATTGCCGCAATGGCGGCGATCCGTCACGCAGAGCCGGCCCTGCGGCGCGGGGAGCAGCTTGTCCGCCATGCGCAGATCGACGCTGCAAACGGGGGCAGCGTGCTCGTGATCTCGCGCATGGCCCCCGACAATTCGGGCGAAATCGTGATTGCCTTCAACGCCGGGAACGATGACAGCACAGTCGCCTTTCCGGTCGATGGCCGCGCTGCCGGCTGGGTCTCGCTTGCCGGAGCCTGCCCCTCGGCCGCACCGGCTGCCGGCGCTTACCAGCTGACCATTCCTGCGACGGGGTATCTCGTCTGCAAGTCGGAGATCCCCCGTCCGTGAATGCCCAACCGTCTGAACAGAAATCCGTTGTGCCCGCTGCCGAGCCCGAATGGTGGCGCGGTGCGGTGTTCTACCACATCTACCCGCGCAGCTTCCGCGACACCAATGGCGACGGTATCGGCGACCTCAACGGGATCGTCGAAGGGCTGGACTATATCGCGGCTCTGGGCGTCGATGCGATCTGGATCTCGCCCTTTTTCACCTCGCCGATGGACGATTTCGGCTATGACGTGGCCGACTACTGCGGAATCGATCCCAGCTTCGGCACCTTTGCCGATTTTGACCGGATCATCGAGAAGGCCCACGGCCTTGGCCTGAAGGTGATCATCGACCAGGTCTATTCGCACACCTCGGACCAGCACGCCTGGTTCCGGGAAAGCCGGCAGGACCGGACCAATCCCAAGGCCGACTGGTATGTCTGGGCGGACGCCAAAGCGGACGGTTCGCCGCCGTCCAACTGGCAATCGGTGTTCGGTGGCTCGGCCTGGCAGTGGGATGGCCCGCGCAAGCAGTATTACCTGCACAATTTCCTCACCAGCCAGCCCGATCTCAACGTACATAACCGGGCCGTGCAGGATGCACTGCTCGATGTGGCCCGGTTCTGGCTGGATCGCGGGGTGGACGGGTTCCGCCTCGACGCGCTGAACTTTGCCATGCACGACCCGCACTTGCGCGATAACCCGCCTTCCGGCCTGCCGATGGAACTGGTCACCCGCCCGTTCGACATGCAGCACAAGGTCTTCAACCAGTCGCATGACGATATCCCGCTGTTCCTGGAGCGGGTCCGCCGGACGCTGGACGAATATCCCGGGCGCTTCACTGTGGCCGAAGTCGGCGGGCCGGAACCGCTGGCCGAGATGAAGGCCTTCACCGCGGGCGGCAAGCGGCTCGATTCCGCCTACAACTTCGATTTCCTTTACGCCGAGCGGCTGACTGCATCGCTGGTGCGGGCATCGCTCCAGCACTGGGACGGCAGCGAAGGCGAAGGCTGGCCTTCCTGGGCCTTCTCCAACCACGATGCGCCGCGCGCGGTGACCCGGTGGAGCCAGGGGGTGGAGCCTGCCCGGATGGGCCGCCTCATGCTGTTGCTGCTGCTGGCGCTGCGCGGCAATGCCTTCCTCTATCAGGGCGAGGAACTGGGCCTGCCGCAAGGCACGGTGGCGTTCGAGGACCTGCAGGACCCCGAAGCGATTGCCAACTGGCCGCACACCCTGGGGCGGGACGGGGCGCGCACCCCGATGCCGTGGGTTGGCAGCGCCCCCCACGCTGGCTTCACCGGCGGCAATGCGGCCTGGCTCAAGCTCGATCCGGCCCATGCCGCGCTGGCGGTGGACCGGCAGTCGGGCGACGCTGCCTCGATGCTGGCCTATACCAGGCAGGTGCTGGCCCAGCGCCGCACTTTGCCTGCGCTGGCTGGCGGCGCAATCCGCCTGCTCGATTCGCCCGATGCCCTGGTCGCCTTTGTCCGGTCAGACCCCGGCGGTGACGTGCTGTGCGTTTTCAACCTTTCCGATCAACCGGTGGTCTGGTCACCGGGCAACAATTTCGGCAAGGCTGTGGTCGTCGCCGATCAGGGGGAAGTGGGATCCATGACTGACATTCCGGGAACGCTGGAACCTTACAGCGGCTTCTGGGCCGTGCTGGCTGACCGTCCGGCCTGATGGCTGAACCCGACCCGTCCCTGCCAAAGTCGGCGCGGCTGGAGGATATTGCCCGGGAAGCGGGCGTGTCGATCTCCACCGTCTCGCGCGCGCTCAATGACAGCCCGGCCGTGCGGCGGCGGACCAAGCAGGCGATCTGGAAGATTGCCCGCGAATACGATTACGAATTCCGCCTTTCCATGCCCAAGGGGCCGATCGGCGCCGAGGCGACCATCGCTGTGGTGGTGCCCGCTCCGCAGGCGCGCGAGACCCGGGTGGCCGACCCGTTCTTCCTCGAGCTGCTGGCCGGAATTGCCGAAGCCGCGCGCGAACGGACCGCCGACCTGCTGATCAGCCATATCGCCCCCACCAGCGCCGACGACCTCGACTATGCCATGACCACCAGCCGGGCCACGGGCGTGATCTTCATCGGCCAGAGCTCGCTCCACGATGCCTTCAATGCGCTGGCGACGCGTGACCACCGCTTCGTGGTCTGGGGTGCCGAGTTTCCCGATGCGCGCTATTGCGCGATCGGGTCCGACAACGTGGCCGGGGGCCGCCGCGCCACCGCTCACCTGGCGCGGCTGCAGCGGCGGAGCATCCTGTTTCTGGGCGATACCGAAGCGCCCGAGGCCGAGCAGCGCTATCGCGGCTACCGCCAGGCGCTGGAAAAGGCCGGGCTGCCGGTGCGGGACGAGCTGGTGATTCCTGCCCACTTCGATGTCCACTCGGCCGAGGCGGCGACCCGTTCGGCGCTTGATCGCGGGATTGTCTTTGACGGCGTGTTTGCCGCCAGTGACCTGATCGCCATCGGCGCGGTCCGCGCGCTGACCCGGGCCGGATTGCAGGTGCCCGGAGACGTCTCGGTAGTCGGATACGACAATATTCCGGCCTCGCGCCTGGTCACGCCGCGCCTGACCACGATTGACCAGGATGCCAACCTCGCCGGGCGGATGCTGGTGTCCAAGCTGATCGATACGCAAGGGGGCATTGCTACTTCGGACCGGCTGGAAACCAGCCTGCTGATCCGCGAAAGCTGCGGCGGGTAGGGGCATGGCGGTGAACCAGCGCGCACCGATCGAACACGTCCTGATTGTCGGTGGCGGCAGCGCGGGCTGGATGACAGCGGCGGCGCTGGCCCAAACGCTGGGTCCGGGGTGCCGGATCATCCTGGTCGAGTCCGAGGAAATCGGCACGGTCGGCGTGGGCGAGGCCACCATCCCGCCGATCCGCCATTTCAACCAGCGGCTCGGGATCGACGAGGCCACTTTCGTGCGCGAGACCGGAGGCAGCTACAAGCTGGGGATCGAGTTCGTCGACTGGGGCAGGCTGGGGCACAGCTATTTCCACCCGTTCGGCCAGCACGGGGCCGAATTCGATACGGTTCCGTTCTACCATTACTGGATGCGCGAGCATCTGGCCGGGCGCATCGGCGGCCCGATCGACGATTTCTCGATGGGCTGGGCGATGGCGCGCGCGGGCAAGTTTGTCCATCCTTCGCCTGATAGGCGGATGATCCAGTCAACCTATGATTACGCCTATCACTTCGATGCCGTGCTCTATGCCCGGTTCCTGCGCGGCTATGCCGAGGCGCGGGGGGTCACGCGGGTCGAGGGCAAGGTGGTGGATGTGGCGCTGGACGGGGCCAGCGGCGATATCCGCAGCGTCACGCTGGACGATGGCCGCGTGCTCGAGGCCGAGCTGTTCATCGACTGCTCCGGCTTTCGCGGGCTGCTGATCGAAGGGGCGCTGGAGGCCGGTTACGAGAACTGGCAGCACTGGCTGCCGTGCGACCGGGCGGTTGCCGCGCCGAGCCTGCGCCAGGCGGATATTGCGCCCTATACCCGCTCCACCGCGCGCACGGCCGGGTGGCAGTGGCGCATCCCGCTGCAGCACCGCACCGGCAACGGCTATGTCCATTGCAGCGCCTTCATTGGCGAGCAGGAGGCGCATGACACGCTGGTCGACTCGCTGGGGGATGAACTCGCGGGTGATCCGCGCCTGCTGCGTTTTGTCACCGGGCGGCGGCGCGCGTTCTGGCACCGTAACTGCGTCGCCATCGGGCTGTCAGCCGGCTTCATGGAGCCGCTGGAATCGACCAGCCTGCACCTGATCCAGTACGGCATCCTGCGCCTGTTGGCGCTGTTCCCGGACAAGGCCATGTCGCCCTTGCTGGCGCGCGAATACAATGCCCAGACGGCGGTGGAGTACGAACGGATCCGCGATTTCCTGATCCTGCACTACAAGGCGACCGAGCGCGACGATGCCGAGCTGTGGCGCTATTGCGCGGCTATGCCGGTGCCGGACAGCCTGCAGTACAAGATCGACCACTTCCGCGAATTCGGCGTGCTGGTGGCGGACGAGCGCGAGCTGTTCAACAACCCGAGCTGGATCGCGGTCTATCTGGGGCAGGGGATCGTGCCGGAGCGCGCGCCCGCCATGGCCACCATGCGCAGCCACGTGCCGGTGGCGGAGCGGATGCAGTCCATCGCCGGCGCCATGCAGGACGCGGTGGCTGCGATGCCATCACACAGCCAGTTCATCGAACAGCATTGCAGGAGCGCGGTAGCGGCCTGAAACTCTGCGCGGCACTTCCACCACCCTTCCCTTGAGGGAAGGGTTGGGGCTGGGTGTGCGACGTCTGCAGTAATAGCCACCGCACAAAAAAGAGGCCCGCCGGTTTCCCGGCGAGCCCCCTCTTCTGCGACCCGGTAAAGGTCCGGGTTTCGGGTCAGAATGCCTTCTTGAGCGAGACGTTGTAGGTCCGTCCGTAGACCTCGTGGCGGCTCGGGAAGGTGCCGATGTTCGCGCCGGAGGCG
>NCJP01000374.1 GCA_002278985.1 Erythrobacter sp. 34-65-8 | reverse complement strand
GCCGATGTCGGCGGCGATCTGGTGTTTGCCGAGTTCGCGTTCCACCAGCTTCATCGCGGCGAAGATCGGGCGTTCGGGGCAGCCGGTGCAAAAGCCGGGCGGGCGGATCGGGACGGTTTTCGTCAGGTCGGGGATCGCCGGGCGGTCCAGGTTCGGCGCGCGGACGGCGGCGGGCAGGAAGCGGCCACTCGCGGCGTCGCGCCGATAGATGCCAGCGTCGGTGATGAAACGCAGTTTGTCGTCGATGCGGGTGGCGCGCACCAGGCCTTCCGGCAAGCCTTGTGGCGGCCCGAAGCGTTCGATCCGTGCTGGGCCGCGGCTGCCGGTGGCGGTTTCCGGCCCCAGGCGCAAGCGGATCAGGCCGCCTACCCACGGGCTGAGCCACAGGCTGCCATCGGCGTCCTGCGCGATCGCGCGCACTTGGCCATGGATGGCGTCGATCCGGCCCTCGTCCACCCAGCCGTGCGGGGTATGGCGGATCGAGCCGAAGCCGTCCTGGTAGCCGACGAAAAGCCGGTTGCTGGCGTGCGCGGAGCGCCGCAGGGCCGAGGCCGTGGCAGCCGTCCCCGTCACCGCCTCGGTGTAGAACATCGCGCAGGCGGCGATGGTGGTGCTGTCGCCTGACGACGGCGCGGTCAAGGCGCTGGCGGGCAGGGGTGAAGGCGAGTTCGAGTTCCAGCGGCTGCACGGCATGGGCGAGGAAGTCTACGCCGAGCTCGCCGCGGTCGAGGGCAACCGCCGCACCCCGGTGCGGATCTACGCCCCGGTCGGCACGCACAAGGACCTGCTGGCCTATCTCGTGCGCCGCCTGCTCGAGAACGGGGCGAACTCCAGCTTCGTCAACCGCATGGCCGACGCGGAAGTGCCGGTGGAGGAGCTGACCGGCGACCCGGTGGCCGAACTCGCCGCGACCGAACCCCGCCGCAATCCCTCGATTCCTCTGCCTGCCGACATCTTCCCCGGTCGCCGCAACAGCGCCGGGATCGACATCTCGGATCCGCTGGTGCGCGAGCCGCTGCTCGAACGGCTGGCGGTGCTCGACGCACGCCGCTGGCATGCCGAGCCGACCTTCCGCTCGCCCGAGCAGGGCGAAGTCGCGCCGATCACCGAGCCGCAGGATCTGACCCACGAGGTCGGGACGCGGCGCGATGCGCTGCCCGAGGAGATCGACGTCGCGATCACCCGTGCCATGGCGATCCAGCCCGGCT
>NCJP01000373.1 GCA_002278985.1 Erythrobacter sp. 34-65-8 | reverse complement strand
CACATGCTCAACCTGCTGCTCTACCGCGATCTGGCCGAGTATCCCGAGGGGCACGAGCACCACGCCAAGGGCTGGAGCGGGCGACGCGCCTACGAGGAATATGGCAAGACCAGCGGCCCGATCTTCCGCCGGGTGGGCGGCAGCATCGTGTGGCGCGGCGCGTTCCAGACGATGGTGACAGGGCCGGAAGAGCGCGCGTGGCACGACGGGTTCGTGGCGCAGTATCCGAGCAGTGCCGCCTTCTTCGAAATGATCAAGGACCTGGACTACCAGCGCGCGGTGGTTAACCGCACCGCTGCGCTGGTGGACAGCCGGCTGATCCGGTTCCAGCCGGGGAGTTCGGGGGAAGGGTTTTAGGCCAGAGACCTCACAACAACCGCATCTGCCCGCCCACCTCCGGCGCCACAAACCGCGAACAATCCAGCTCATAAGCCTCGTTCCCGATCCCTGCGCGTTTGCGGGCGAGGCGGAAGCGGGTGCGGAAGAGGTCGGCCCAGGGGCCTTGCGCCTTGAAGCGGGTGCCGAAGCGGGGGTCGTTGTCCCGCCCGCCCCGCATGTCCTGCACCACGCTCATCACTTTGCCCGCCCGGTCCGGGAAGTGGACGGCGAGCCATTCGCGGAACAGCGGGGCGACTTCATGCGGCAGGCGGAGCGGAATCCAGCTGGCAGAGCGCACGCCCGCCGCGCCTGCGCGTGCGAGGATGCTTTCCATGAATTCATCGGTGATCGCCGGGATCACCGGGCTGACCGAGCAATGCGCCGGGACGCCCGCCGCCGCCAGCTTCTCCAGCGCCGCCAGCCGCTTGGCAGGCGAGGCTGCGCGCGGCTCGAGCTTGCCTGACAGCACCGGATCGAGGCTGGTCACGGAAATTGCCACCGCCGTGAGCCGCTCGCGCGCTAGCTCCACCAGCAGGTCGAGGTCGTCGAGCACCCGGTCGGACTTGGTGGTGATCGTCACCGGATGGCGCACCTCCAGGCACAGCTCCAGCACCTGCCGGGTCAGGCGATAGGTTCGCTCGATCGGCTGGTAGGGGTCGGTGTTGGTCCCCATCGCAATCGGCTGCGGTACATAGCCTTTTTTCGCCAGCGTCGCCCGCAGCAGCCGCGCCGCATCGGGCTTAGCGAAGAGCCGCGTCTCGAAATCGAGGCCGGGGGAGAGGTCATGGTAGGCATGGGTCGGGCGGGCATAGCAATAAACGCAGCCATGAAG
>NCJP01000372.1 GCA_002278985.1 Erythrobacter sp. 34-65-8 | reverse complement strand
GCCCGGGCTCGGCGCCGGGCCGGTCACCCGCATCTCGATTTTCATGAGCGTGTTCGATGTCCACATCAACCGTTCGCCGATTGGCGGCGTGGTGCGGCGGCTGGTCTATATCCCCGGCAAGTTCATGAACGCCGACCTCGACAAGGCGAGCGAGGAGAACGAACGCCAGCATATCCTGGTCGAGCGGACCGACGGCGTGATGATCGGTTTCACTCAGATTGCCGGCCTGGTGGCGCGTCGCATCGTGCCGTTCGTCAAGCCGGGCGACCTGCTCGCGGTTGGCCAGCGGGTCGGGCTGATCCGGTTCGGCAGCCGGGTCGACGTTTACCTGCCCGCGGGCACCGATTCGCGGGTGCTGGTGGGCCAGAAGGTCATTGCCGGCGAAACGGTATTGGCGGAAATCGGCCAGCAGCGCCTGATTGAGGGCGTGTCGCAGTGACGGATGAGGGGCCGCGGCTCGGTCCCAAGGCGGCCGAGGACGAGTTTCCCCAGTCCCGTGCCGGCGGACGCGGGCTGACCCTGCGGGCCGTCCTTCCCAACGCCATTACTGCCGCTGCGCTCTGTTCCGGCCTGACCGGCATTCGCTTTGCGATTGGCGGCGAATGGAAGCTGGCGATCTTCGCAATCATCCTGGCCGGCTTGCTGGACGGGATCGACGGACGGATTGCCCGGCTGCTCAAGGCCCAGTCGCGCTTCGGTGCGGAGCTGGACAGCCTGGCCGATTCGCTGTCCTTCGGGATGGCGCCGGCGCTGATTATCTATCTGTGGACCCTGCAGGACTTGCCCAGCATTGGCTGGTTCGCCGCGCTCGCCTTCGCGATCTGCTGCGCCTTGCGGCTGGCCCGCTTCAACGCGCAGATCGACGTGGACGAACAGCCGCACAAGTCGGCCGGGTTCCTGACCGGCATTCCGGCGCCGGTGGGGGCAGGGCTGGCCTTCCTGCCATTCTACCTGTGGATGGCGACCGGGAACGAGATGTTCCGCGACCCGCTTGCCAATGCGATCTGGATTGTCGCCATTGCAGTGCTGATGATTTCAAACCTGGCGACGCTCAGCTGGGGCCTGATCCGGCCGCATCGCAGCTTGCGGCTGGCGTTTATCGCACTGGTGGGGATGCTGTTTGCGGCGCTTTTGCTGGAACCCTGGTGGTCGCTGGTCGCGATCTGCGTTCTCTATCTGGGGCTGATGCCTTACGCGGCGTGGCGCTATATC
>NCJP01000112.1 GCA_002278985.1 Erythrobacter sp. 34-65-8 | reverse complement strand
CCGGTTTGTGCTCTATGCGCGGATGCGGAGGGTCCTGCTGGCTGATGCCCGGCCGGTTGGCCAGTCCGGCGCCATAAGGCTGGTGGAAACCCCGGTCGCCACCTCACCTGTGGCCTTCGGCGTGATCGACAAGGTCATCGCACTTCCGCCGGGCTTCATGGCATGGCCGGACCGCAAGGCTCGCGATCTCGCGCTGGCGCATGAACTGGCGCACCATCGCGGCCGCGATCTGCTGGCCAACTTCGCTGTGCAGCCGCTGTTCGCGCTGCACTGGTTCAACCCGCTCGGCTGGACAGGATGGGCAGCGATGCGCCGCGACCAGGAGGCAGCCTGCGATGCCCGGGTGGTCGAGCATTGCGAACGCGCGGAGCGCGCGGCCTATGCCACCCTGATCGCCGGTCTTGCCGCCGGGCCAAACATTGCCCTTGCCGCGCCGATGGCGTGCCCGGTGCTGGGCGAGAAAAGCATCATTCAACGTTTGAGGAGCCTGACCATGACCGATATTTCCCCGCGCCGCCGCCTGCTGGGTCGCCTGCTTCTGGCCGGGGGGCTGCTGGCTCTGCCGCTGACGGCCTCGATCAGCTATGCCGAAGGCAATCAGGCTCCCGCTGCGCCGCTTGTCGGACTTGTCCCTGCAGCGCCGGTTGCGTCCGACGCGCCGGCGGCCCCGCTGTTGTTGCAGGCTGGGGGCGAGATCGCGGCGGAGGCACCCGAAGACAGCGAGCGAGTCGAGCGCAAGGTCATTGTCATCAAGCGCAAGGATGGCGAGAGCGACAGCCAGCGCGCACCCGGCGTCTCTCTTGACGAGAACCGTCGGATCATCATCCTTGATGGCAAGGGCCTGAGCGAAGAGGAGCGAGCCCGACTGCACACAGAGCTCGATGGCAAGATGCTGAAAATGGAAGGCGACCTTGCCGAAGCCCGAAAGGACCGGCGCATTGCGATGATCGAGATGCGCCGTTCGGTGGGCGAGGAAATGAGCCGCATCGATGTGGACTGCAAGGATGCCGCCGGCCAAGGCGGCTGGCAGGAAAAGGATGGCAGAAAGGTCATGGTCCTGTGCCGGACCAACGTGACCGCCTCTGCCTCTGTCTTGTCGGGCCTGCGCGAGGCACGCGAGGCGCTTGCCCGTGACCAGAACCTTACCGGAGAAGTGCGCGCCGAAGTACTCAAGGCGCTCGACGATCAGATCGCGAAAATGTCCGCACCGGAGTAGCCGGGCGATTAGTCCCCGACCGGTTGAACCACCGGTTCGGACATGAAGAGCGTGCCGTCCGCGGCGCGCTCTTCCTTGTTGTCGGCGGGCCCGCGTTCTTCTGCGGTGTCGATCCGATCCGCCTTGGTAACCTGCACCCTGGCGAAGGCCGGCCGGGCCGGGTAGGCGCAGTCACGCTGCTGGCCCAGCCCCTTCAGAAATCCGCGCCTGACCGATCCGGCATAGATCGCCGCCTCAAACGCCCGTTCGTTGTCGGCTGCTCCCGAAATCTCGCGCACGATGCCGCGGAAAGGGATGAGCGAACCCACTGCACTCTTGGCGATTCGCCCGAATGACAGCCGGTCGCGATCTTCGGCCGCGATATCGATGTCCGGCCCCAGTACGGCGTCCAGCTCGGCAATGGCCATGCCAATATCTTCGCACCGCGCCAGCCCTACAGTATCGTAGGCCGCTTCGCTCGCCCTGAGGAGCACCTGGGGGATCGGGTCGCGGGTCAGGTTCAGGTCCCGGATCGGGGTAGTGGCGATGTTCTGCACGTCCGGTTCGCGATCGCGCAAATTTTCCGGTGCTTCCTGCGCGAAAACCGGGGTAGCGGTCGCCATCAACAGCAGACAGGCGCTAGCCCGTTTCGAAAATCCCGTCACACCTGCGATCATCACCTGTTTCCAATCCGAGCCGCAGGGCCTGCATGCGTTGTGCGCTGGACCCGTGCGTGAAGCTTTCGGGATCAACGCGCTGGCCGGAATTTCGTTGCAAGGTGTCATCGCCGATCGACGCGGCGGCGTTCATGCCTTCTTCCATGTCGCCCGGTTCGATCAGGTTGCGGTTGCGGCCGGCCCAGACGCCGGCATAGCAATCGGCGTGCAATTCCATCAGGGTCTGGAGACGATTGGCCGCGCGCGGGTTCTGCTGCTGGGCGCTGCGGATCTGCTCCGCCACCCCGGTTATCGTCTGCACATGGTGGCCATATTCATGGGCAACCACATAGTATCGGGCAAAGTCGCCGCGCTCTCCGGCCATCTGCGCCAGCTGCTCGTAGAAGCCGGTATCGATGTAGATGCCCTGGTCGGCGGGGCAGTAGAACGGCCCCATGCCGGTCGAAGCAGGTCCGCAGCCGCTGTTGAACTGGTTGCTGGTGACGAACTTGAGGGTCGGCTGGCTGAACGCCGCGTTCTGTTCCTGGAAAATTCGCTCCCACGTCTGGTTGAGCGAGCTGAGCGCATTGCACGTCTCCAGCGAATACTGGTTCGAGGTGCATAGCTCTTCGGTGCTCTGCCCTTCGGTGTCCGCCTGCTGCTGGAGCTCTGCGGGTTCCCCGCCGCCAAGGGCACCGATTGTCTGCGCCGGGTCCAGCCCGAACACCAGGGCCCCGATGATGGCGATTAGCACGGTGCCGCAGCCCAGCTTGCCGCCTCCTCCGCCGGGAAAGCCGCCTCCGCCGCTGGTGGTGCCGACACGGATATTGTTCGGGTCAAACCGGTTCAGTCTCATTGCAGTCCCTCCCACGCGTAATGGCCATGGCTTGCCCTTGATATCGCTGGACAGTGTGCCCCTTCGCGGCAAAAGCATGGCGGGACAACCCTCTCCACACAAGCACCGGAGTCGACAATGACCCT
Source organism: Erythrobacter sp. 34-65-8 (assembly GCA_002278985.1). Classification (GTDB taxonomy): domain Bacteria; phylum Pseudomonadota; class Alphaproteobacteria; order Sphingomonadales; family Sphingomonadaceae; genus 34-65-8. Next base: position 2,898 of record NCJP01000112.1, on the reverse strand, counting down.
AGTAGGAAAGCGCGCCCTCGTAACCGGTTCCACATCGGGCATTGGCCTTGCCGTTGCGCGCGCCTTGCGAGCGGACGGCGCCGACGTGATCCTCAACGGCTTTGGCGAGGCATCCGAGATCGACGCGCTGTGCAGCGAACTTGGCGCGCTTCACAGCCCCGCAAACCTGCTGGATGTAGCCGAGATCGAGGCCATGATGGCAAGGTTCGGCCCGGTCGATATTCTCGTCAACAATGCCGGGATGCAGTATGTCAGCCCGGTCGAGGAGTTCCCGGTCGACAAGTGGAACGCGATTATCGGCCTCAACCTGACTGCCGCTTTCCACACCGTGCGGCTGGCCGTGCCGGGCATGAAAGCGAAAGGCTGGGGCCGGATCATCAACACCGCCAGTGCCCATTCGCTGACCGCGTCCCCGTTCAAGAGCGCCTACAATGCCAGCAAGCACGGGATAGCCGGATTTACCAAGACGATCGCTCTGGAACTGGCGCAGAGCGGGGTGACTGCCAACTGCATCAGCCCCGGTTATGTCTGGACCCCGCTGATCGAGGGGCAGATCCCCGATACGATGAAGGCGCGCGGGATGACTCGCGAGCAGGTCATCAACGATGTGTTGCTGGCAAAACAACCGACCAAGAAATTCGTCCAGCCGGAAGAAGTTGGCGCACTTGCCGCCTTCCTCTGCCGCGCGGAAGCTGGCAATGTCACGGGCGCCAACTGGAGTATCGACGGCGGGTGGACCGCCGAATAGCCAGCGCGGCAGGAAAGCAGGGGCACACAGGGTGACACGCAAGGCATGGCTCGCAGGGCTGCTCGCGCTGCTGGGCAGTGCGTGCGCCCCGATGAGTGGCCCCAATTCTGCTCCACGGGCCGAACTGGATGCGATCGAGGCTGCGCTCGGCCGTCACATCGGCGTGCTCGCCAGCGATGAATACGAAGGGCGGCGGCCCGGAACCCACGGCGAAGCCCTGACCTTGCGGTACCTCGCACGTGAATGGCAAGCCATCGGGCTCGAATCGGGAACGAATGATCCGGCCAACCCCTGGTACGCTCCGGTGGACCTCGTGATGGCCATGCCCTCGGCCGGAGTGGTGTCATTCACGTCGGCGGGCCGGACGGTGGATCTTCCGGAACAGGCCGTGACGGTCTTCGGCACCCAGCGGCGGGATCTGGTCAAGGGCGCGCCGCTGCTGTTCGTGGGCAATGTGGCGAAAGTCCAGCCGATCGAACTGGTTGGCCGGGTGCCCACGCTGAACTTTGCCGGGCCGCAGAGCATGGATCGGATCGAGCAACTGGCAGCGTCGGGCGCTGCGGCTGTCATGGTGCTGGGCACAAGGGCGGAACTGGCCCCGCTCATCGAAGCGCGAAGCCATGGTGCCTACCGGCTCGCATCGGATGATCGACCGCTGGCCCCGATTGTCCTGGTTGATCGGGATGCGGCGTTGGCACAACCCGGGGTTCAGCCGTTTTCCGGCCGGTTCCGGGACGCCGACCGGGAAGATTTCCGCCCCACCGCGCTGCCTGTAACCCTGTCGCTCGATACGCGGGCACAGCTGGCGGACGTGCGGACTCACAACCTGATCGCGCGCCTGCCGGGTCGCGATCCGCAGCTGGGGGCCGTGCTGATCCTGTCGCACTGGGACCATTTCGGTGTGTGCCGCCCGGAAGGTGAGCCTGACCGGATCTGCAATGGTGCGGTCGACAATGCCAGCGGGCTGGCGATGATGACCGAGCTGGCGCGCCTTCTGGCCGACGGACCGCGGCTGGACCGTGATGTCTATTTTCTGGCGACCACGGCGGAAGAATGGGGGTTGCTGGGTGCCTCTGCCTTTGTGGCGGAACCGCCGGTGCCGCTCTCTAGCGTGGTGGGCGCGTTCAACCTCGATACCGGGGCCCTGGCCCCGCGGGGCAAGCCGGTGGCAGTCGTGATGCAGGGGCTGGCCCCGTTCGATGCGGAAGTCTTGCGGGTGATCGCGGCGACTGGCCGCGCGGTAGCCGGGCAGGACGTTGCGGCGCAGTATCTCCGGCGGCAGGATGGTTGGGCGCTGCTCCAGGCCGATGTGCCGACGGTGCTCGTGTCGGGTAGCTACGCCGATGCCGATCTGCTCGATAGGTTCATCCAGACCCGCTATCACCAGCCGGGCGACACGGCCGACGGGCTGGAACTGGGCGGGGCGGCGGAGGACGTTTTGCTCCACCTTGCGCTGGTGCGTCACTTCGCCGATCGTGAACGCTTCACACCCGCCGCCGAATAATTCGGCGCCGCCCTCTAGCCGCTGCCCCCAAGCGCGGTTACATGGGCCGCCACGAATCTTCCGGTGAAAGACAGACAGTGGCATACAAGGATATCCCCCTCGGCCTTACCTTTGACGACGTGCTGCTGCGCCCTGGTGAAAGCGATGTCCTGCCCAGCATGGCCGACACCCGCACCCGCCTGACGCGGGAAATCGGGCTGAATATCCCGGTCATCTCCGCCGCAATGGACACCGTCACCGAAGCCGACATGGCGATTGTCATGGCCCAGCTCGGCGGAATGGGCGTGCTTCACCGCAACCTTGATATTGACGTGCAGTGCGCGGCGGTCCGCGTCGTCAAGCGGTTCGAAAGCGGCATGGTGATCAACCCGATCACCATTTCGCCCGACGCGACTTTGGGCGATGCCCAGGCCCTGATGCAGCAGCACCGCATCAGCGGCATCCCGGTGACCGACCGGGACGGTAAGCTGCTGGGCATTCTTACCAACCGCGACGTGCGCTTTGCCGAAAACCCGGCGCAGCCGGTGCGCGAGCTGATGACCACCGAGAATCTGGCCACTGTGCCGCTCGGGACCAACCAGGAGGCCGCCCGCCGCCTTCTGCATGGCCGCCGGATCGAAAAGCTGCTGGTGGTGGACGATGCCTA
>NCJP01000004.1 GCA_002278985.1 Erythrobacter sp. 34-65-8 | reverse complement strand
CTGAGCGCCTCTGGCCATGGGCGGAAACTGGAAGCAGAGCGAAAGCAAATACCAGGGATAGAGCAGAAAATAAGCGGGAAACACGCTGAGCGGCAATCCGGGGCTGGTCGCGCTGCTCGCAGGGGTAGGCATGCAGGGCAGCAGCTGGGAGCGGATGACCCCGCGGCATCTCTATCATATCGTCTCCGCCCTCAACCGGGTGGGCATGACTGCGGAAGCCCGGATGATCGCGGCGGAGGCGGTGGCGCGCGGGTGACGCGTGCCGTGCCATGAGCGAGGCAATCGATGCCTTTCTCGCCATGCTGGCGGCAGAACGGGGGGCGGCTGCCAACACCCTGGCCGCCTACCGACGGGACCTTGAAGCGGTCGAAGGCGCGCTTGGCAACCTGGTCACGGTGAAGCAGGCCGATCTGGGCGGGCTGGGCCAGCAATGGTCGGATCTTGCGCCTGCGACTGTCGCGCGGAAGGCTTCGGCCCTGCGCCAGTTCTACGGATTTCTCGTCGATGAAGGCTGGCGGAGCGACGATCCCTCGGCTGCGCTGCCGCGTGCCGGGGCGCGGCGGCAATTGCCCAAGATCCTGTCCCATGCCGAAGTCGAGGCGCTGTTTGCCCGGGCTGAGGAGGAGGCGCAGGGGGGCACTGTTCCGGCAGTCCGCCTGCTGGCACTTATCGAACTGCTTTATGGATCCGGCCTGCGGGCGAGCGAGCTGATGGGCCTGCCCCTGTCAGCCGTGCCGCGCGACGCACCGTTCCTCACCGTGACAGGCAAGGGCGGCCAGGTGCGGATGGTTCCGGTGAGCGGCCGGGCAAAGATGGCACTGGCCCGCTGGCTGGCCCTGCACCCGGGTGGATCGAAGTACCTGTTTCCTTCGCGCGGCAAGCACTTGACGCGGGTGCGGCTGTTTCAGTTGCTCAAAGAGCTCGCCGTCCGCGCCGGGCTCACCCCGGAAAAGGTCAGCCCGCACGTGCTTCGCCACGCCTTTGCCACGCACTTGCTGGAGGGCGGGGCAGACCTGCGGGTGCTGCAAACCCTGCTCGGCCATGCGGATATTGCCACGACCCAGATCTACACCCACGTCGATGCTGCACGGCTGGTGGCGCTGGTCAATGAACGGCATCCGCTTGCAGAGAAGCGCCAGCGCGACTAGCGGGGCAGGATGATTTCCTACCTCGAATTCGAGAAGCCGGTCGCCTTGCTCGAAGCCCGCATCGCCGAGCTTCGTGCCGCTTCCGTGCATGATGACGTAGACATCTCGGCAGAGATCGCCCGGCTCGAGCAAAAGAGCGCCGATCTGCTGGCGAGCACTTATGCCTCGCTCTCACCCTGGCAGAAGACGCAGGTGGCCCGCCATCCGGCCCGCCCGCACTTCCGGGATTTCGTCGAACATGCCTTCGACGAATTCATCCCGCTCGGCGGGGATCGCCATTACGGCGAGGACGAGGCGATCATGGGCGGCTTTGCGCAGCTGGGTGAGCGCCGCGTGATGCTGATCGGGCACGAGAAGGGCAACGATACCGAAAGCCGCCTTCGCCACAATTTCGGAATGGGCAAGCCCGAAGGGTACCGCAAGGCGATCCGCCTGATGGAAATGGCCGGCCGGTTCGGCCTGCCGGTGGTGACTCTGGTCGACACCTCGGGCGCGTTTCCCGGGGTTGAGGCTGAAGAGCGCGGCCAGGCCGAGGCTATCGCACGATCGACCGAGGCGTGTCTCGCTTTGCCGGTGCCAATGGTGGCGACCATCGTCGGCGAAGGCGGATCGGGCGGGGCGGTCGCGCTGGCGAGTGCCGAGCGGGTGCTGATGTTCGAACACGCTGTCTATTCGGTGATCTCGCCCGAAGGCTGCGCCTCGATCCTGTGGCGCACGGCAGAAAAGGCCCCCGACGCAGCCGAAGCGATGAAGGTTACCGCGCAGCATCTCCACAAGCTGGGCGTGATCGACCGGATCGTCGGCGAACCATCGGGCGGGGCCCACCGTGATCCGGCCGCCGCCGCGAAATCGCTGGCGAAGGCGATCGGGGAAGAGCTTGACGGGCTGGCTGGCAAGGACGCCGCTGCCCTGCGGCAGGTGCGCGAGGATCGCTTCCTTCGGATAGGTTCGCTCTGAAGGGAACTGTGCCCGCATTGAGCCGTTGGAGGCGCAGCATTGATGAACGGCGGAAGGTGGGGCCGCACCGGTGGAGGATACCAGACCATGATCCGATTCAAATCCGTCGCACTGGCCACAACGGCCTCGGCCAGCCTGCTGCTGTCCGGCTGCATGGGTGCAGGGGAAGTTCCTGACGCTTCGACACCCATAACCCAGTCCGAAGCGCAGCAGGGCGCGCAGTATCACCCGCAGTTCCTAGCCGAGTTCGGCGGGGCTTACGAAGGCCCGCAGTCGGCTTACGTCGAAAGCGTCGGTAAGAACATTGCGGTGCATTCCGGCTTGGGGAATGCCCGGTCTGACTTCACCGTCACCCTCCTGAACAGCCCCGTGAACAACGCGTTCGCCATCCCCGGCGGCTATGTTTACGGCACGCGCCAGTTGGTCGGGCTGATGAACAACGAGGCGGAACTGGCCGCCGTGCTAGGGCACGAAGTTGGCCACGTGGCGGCGCGGCATGCGCAGCGCCGGCAGGCTGCGGCGCAGCGCAACACCTTGCTGGGGGCAGCGGGCGCAATTCTTTCAGGCGTCCTTCTGGGCGACAGCAGCGTGGGCAACACCCTGTCGCGCGGGTTCCTGCAGGGTTCCCAGATGCTGACGCTGAAGTTTTCGCGCAACCAGGAACTTGAGGCCGATGATCTCGGCATCCAGTACCTGAACCGCGCGGGCTATGATCCGCGGGCGATGGGCACAGTGCTCGCCAGCCTGGCCGCTCAGAACACGCTCGATGCGCAGCTGCAGGGCCGCGATGCGCGGATGCCGGAATGGGCATCGACCCACCCTGACCCGGCAAGCCGGGTGCAGAGCGCGCTTTCCAAGGCGGGTGCCTCTACCGGCCAGACCAACGCCGATACGTTCCTTACGCGCATCAACGGGATGACCTACGGAGACGATCCGCGTCAGGGCGTGATCGAAGGCAACACCTTCATCCATCCCGACATGCGGCTGGCGTTCAACGCGCCACAGGGCTTCTACATGGTCAACGGCACCCGCGCGGTGACCATCAATGGCCAGAGCGGCCGGGCCCAGCTCACCCTTGCCCCTTATAACGGCAACCTGGAGACCTATGTCCGCAGCGTCTTCACTGCGCTTGGCGGGGACCAGCAGCAGCTTGCACCGGCCACGATGCAGCGAACCACGGTCAACGGCATACCGGCCGCTTATGGTCAGGCCCGCGTCAACAGCGGGGGCAGCCAGGTGGACGTGGTGGTGTTCGCCTATGAATTTGCGCGCGACCGGGCCTATCACTTCACCGCCATCAGTCAGGCGGGCTCGGCCGACGCATTTTCGCCAATGTTCAATTCGATGCGCCGTGTCTCGGCGAACGAGGCGGCTCAGGTCGTGCCCCGGCGGATCGAGGTGGTGACCGTTCGCAGCGGTGATACGGTAGCCTTGCTGGCACGCCGCATGGCATTCGACACGGCGCAGGAAACCCGGTTCCGCGTGCTCAACGGGCTCGCCTCGAACGCCACCTTGCGGGCCGGCCAGAAGGTCAAGATCGTCGTCAAGGGCCGGTAACCGGCTGGGCCCTGCTTAGGGCAAAAGAAAAGGGCGGCAGGATTGCTCCTGCCGCCCTTTCTTGTCGTATCGTCAGACCGATCAGACGGTGTTCGAAGCCGACAGCTCGCTCGACACGGTCGAGAAGGTGGTTTCGAGTTCGTTGCCGAGGCTCTGCATGGCGGTGATCGCGGCGATGGCGATCAGGGCAGCAATCAGGCCGTATTCGATGGCGGTGGCGCCCTGCTCGTCGCGGAGCAGCTTGTTGATGAACTTCATGGTCAGTCTCCTGTTGGTCTTCGGTACCCGTCTCATTCCGGTGGTCTTCCGGAAGGAGTGATTGCAGTTCTAGGAACGAGGCGTTGAGAATTTCCTAACGTGGAAAAATCTCCGACGCTGCCGTTCACAGCACTGCGGTGGCCTGCTCCGTTACCGTCTCCCACAGGGTCGTGGTCTCGTTGCCGAGACTGTTCATGACGCCCATGGCGGCGATGGCGATGAGAGCAAGTATCAGGCCGTATTCGATGGCTGTCGCCCCGCCATTGTCGGCTCCGATACTTTCAAGCAGAGTACGCAATGACATGGAAAAAAGGCCCCCGGATATGGTCCAGACAGGCTGCGGTATCCGTCCTATCGGTTAATAAATGTTTGAAGGAGTCAGACTGGTTGGAAAATAATCCGACATGGCAGCCCGTGGTGGCACTGGCGCTTTATGATGGAGCGGGGCGATGGCTGATGCACCGGCGGCCGTTCGCCAAACAGCACGGGGGGCTGTGGGAGTTTCCAGGCGGAAAGGTGGAAAGCGGCGAAATTCCGGCACTTGCACTGGTCAGGGAAGCAGCCGAGGAACTCGATATCGTTGTTCGTCTGGATGATCTTGAGCCCGTGGGGTTTGCAGACGGTTCGCTGACAGAGGGCGGGGCAGCGATTGTCCTGTTTCTTTACGCGTGCCGCCAATGGCAGGGAGAGCCGGTGGCGATGGAGGGTGGTGCGGTAGCCTGGTGCAACGCAGACGAGATCGCTGCGCTCGACAAGCCGCCGCTCGATCAGGTGCTGGCGCTGCAATTGGCGCAAAAACAGCAATGATAGGGATTGCCAAGGCCTGCCACCCTGCCTATGTGCCCTGCCTCACAGGCGCCCGTAGCTCAGCTGGATAGAGCACCAGACTACGAATCTGGGGGTCGGACGTTCGAATCGTTCCGGGCGCGCCATTTCTTCCACCGGGGTTATCCAGCCCCGCGAACGCCCCGGGGGCTTTCCGCATCGGTGGTTGTTTGTCGGCTCATCAGAGCCTAGTGTTCATCCACATGGAAGATCGCGGCAAACTCAGGCATCCGATTTCGGTGCCGGGCCGGTATCGGACCGGCTCCGGGGTGGCGAAGGATGTCGATATTCTCGACCTTTCCGAAACTGGCTGCCGGTTTTTCGACCGGTTCGGCCGCATGATCGCGGGAACGGAAATCAGCCTGCGCATCGGCGCCATCGGCCCGGTCATCGCCACCGTGCGGTGGTGCCGCCAGCAAGTGGTCGGCGTCGAGTTCGAAAAGCCGCTCTACGGGCCGGTGTTCGAACATATCCGTGACGAGCTCGATACCCGCAAGCGCGAAGGCTAGTTTTCCTCCGCAGCCTCTTCCAGCGCGTGCATATCCTCGTCCGACAAGCCGAAATGGTGTCCCGCCTCGTGAATCGTGACGTGGTGGATCAGCGCGGCAAAATCGACCCCTGTCTCCCGCCATTCCCGGATCAGCGGTTGGCGGAAAAGGGTGATGACCGGTGGGAGGTCGCCCGAATCCCACAAGGACTGTTCGTCGATCGGCCGGCCTTCATAGAGGCCGGTCAATTGCCAGCGGCTCTCGATCCCGACTGAATCGAGCTGCTCCCGCGTGGCGAATTCTTCCACCTTGATCACCACGTCAGTGAGCTGGTCGCGGAAATGCTCCGGCAGCGCGCGGATTGACGCGAAAGCCATTGTTTCCATGTCGGCAGCGGTCGGCGGGGGTGGCAAGGGGCGGTTCATCACGGTGATATGGGTGTCTGGCTGGCAAAGAGAAGTTCCGTTGCAAAACCGCTCAGGAACCTGGCGCCTGTTCGCCTGTTTGGGTGGCAGGGATTAACATTTTTAAAGAGAACCATCGATGTCGCATTGCGAAGCCATTTTCGTACGCCTGAAGCAGGATCATGACCGCCACCGTGCCTTGCTGAAGAAAATCGGGTCAGCCGGGGATGATGGCGAAGCCAAGACCGGGCTCTTCACCGAACTGACCAAGGAGCTGAAAGGACACGCCGCCGCCGAGGAGCAGGCGCTCTATTCCACCATGATGCGCAAGCCCCCGACCACCGATGAAACGCGCCATTCCGTGGCGGAGCATCACGAAATCGACGAAATGCTCAACGACCTCGCCGCGACAGACATGGCGAGCGACGAATGGATGACGAAATTCCGTGATCTGGAACACCGTTACCTCCACCATATCGAGGAGGAGGAAGAAGAGCACTTCCCGGATTTCGCCGAACACCTTACCGCCGAGGACGAGGTTCATATGACAGCGGTGTTCGACCGCCGGAAGAAGGCGGAAAAGGCCGAAGCGGAAGTGACACCCGAGAAGGCCGAAGACGCCAAGGAGTAGGGCGGCAACGCGGGGGATATCGAACTTGGATGCCAGCAGCGATGGACTGGACGATTTCGATGACGATCCGGTAGAGCCGGGCGTCTGGCGCTTCGCGCGTGCCGACAAGGCCAGCGTGGTGATCGATGCGCAGGATTACTTCCGTTTCATGCAGGACGCGATGCTCAGGGCCGAGCAGCGCATCCTGATGATCGGCTGGGATTTCGACACGCGCATTCACCTGGAAACCGGGCGGCGATGGTGGCGGAAGGGCACTGACCGGAGCCATCCTTCCCGCCTCGGCAGTTTCATCCTCTGGCTCAATCGGCATCGGCCGGGGCTCGACATCAAGATGCTCAAATGGGGCATGGGGATGATCCCGATGGCCCTGCGCGGCTCAATGGCGCTCGACCTGCTGCGCTGGGCACCGCGCCGGCGGATCGATTTCAAGTGGGACAGTGCCCATCCCATGGGCGCCTGCCATCACCAGAAGATCGTGGTGATCGATGATCAGCTGGCGGTCTGCGGCGGGATCGACATGACGAGGGGCCGGTGGGACACCCGGGACCATGTCGAGGATGACCCGCGGCGCAGATGGTCTCGCTGGAAGCAATACGGCCCCTGGCATGATGCAACCATGATCATGGCGGGGGCCATCGTGAAAGACCTGGACGAACTGGGGCGCGACCGGTGGTGCAGGGCCGGGGGCGACGCTTTGACCCCCGTGAACCCGACCACGGGCAAATGCTGGCCCGAGGGGCTGGAGCCGCAGTTCGAGAACGTCGAAGTCGGTATCGCCCGCACCCGCGCAGCCCATGAGAACTCGCCGCAGGTGTGCGAGATTGCCGACCTGTTCGAACGGCAGATCAGGGAGGCGCGCCATTTCATCTACGCCGAAAGCCAGTATTTCGCCTCGCGCCGGATTGCCGATGCGATTGCGAGGCGCATGGCCGAGCCGGACCCGCCGGAAATCCTGATCGTCCATCCTGCCAATGCTGACGGCTGGCTGGAGCAGCAGGCGATGGACCATGCACGGGCGCAGCTGGTCCGGACCCTGGGCGAAGTCGACCAGGCGGGCCGGTTCAACCTCTATGTGCCCTATACGGGCGAAACGCCGATCTACGTCCATTCCAAGATCATGATTGTCGATGACGCAATCATCCGGATCGGCTCCGCCAATATGAACAACCGTTCGATGGGGCTGGACAGCGAATGCGACGTGTTCATCGATGCGCGGCGGCCGGGCAATGCCCATGCCCGGGGGGCAATCGCCAACTTGCGCCATTCCCTGCTGGCGGAGCATTGCGGGTTGGAGATGGACGACGTTCCCCGCCTGATTGAGCAAGCCGGATCGATGCACGCCATGATCCAGGCGCTGGGACAGGAGCGAACCAGGACGCTGCGGCGGTTCGATCTCGAACAGCTCAACGGCATGGCTGAAACGCTGGCGGAATCGGCCATGCTCGATCCGGAGCGCCCCGACGAATTGCTGGAACCATTTGCGAAAGGCGGCCTGTTCCGCAAAGGGATGTTCCTGAGTCGCATCAGGAACAGGACAAGGAAGAAGGCTGCATGAATTGCTCGATCGATCCGGATGACGATGACGTTTCGGGCAAGCTGCCGGTTCCCGTCGAAGTGCAGGATGCCATTCGTACCCTGATCGCCTGGGCGGGTGATGATCCGACCCGTGAAGGGCTGCTCGACACGCCCAAGCGTGTGGGCCGCGCGTGGAAGGAATATTGCCAGGGCTATCTGGAAGACCCTGCATCGCATCTGGCCCGCCAGTTCGAGGAAGTGGGGGGCTACAACGAGCTCGTCCTGCTCAAGGACATCCCGTTCCAGAGCCATTGCGAACACCACATGGCGCCGATCACCGGCAAGGCCTGCATCGCATATATGCCGCGCGACAAGGTGGTGGGGATATCCAAGCTGGCCCGGGTGCTGCACGCCTATGCCCGGCGTCTCCAGATCCAGGAGCGCCTGACGGCCGAGGTGGCGCAGTGCATCTGGGACAATCTCAACCCCCACGGCGTGGCGGTGGTGATCGAGGCGCAGCATGGCTGCATGACCGGCCGCGGGGTCCGCACGCCGGGGGTGGGCATGATAACCAGCCGGCTGCTCGGCTGTTTCCTCGACGATCATCGCAGCCGTGAGGAAGTTCTCGGCCTGATGGGCTACGGCTGAAGCCACAAAAAAGGGCGCCAGATGAGGCGCCCTTTTCCTTTGTCAGTCGGGCGTTCCCGTCAGAGCTGGCCCGTCAGAGCTGGCCCGTCAGAGCTGGCCGAGCAGGTGCTCCGCGCTGGAAACCGAGAAGTCGCCCGGTGCTTCGACGTTCAGTTCCTTCACGACCCCGTCCTCGACCACCATCGAGAACCGCTGGCCGCGCTTGCCCAGGCCGAAGCCAGAACCGTCCATGGTGAGGCCGAGTGCTTCGGCAAATTCGGCATTGCCGTCGGCCAGCATGGTGATGTCCTCGCTGCCGGCGGCCTTGTTCCAGGCGCCCATCACGAACGGGTCGTTGACCGCAGTGGCAACGATTTCATCCACGCCCTTGGCCTTCAGCTCGGCAGCCTTGTCGACATAGCCGGGCAGGTGACGGGCCGAGCAGGTCGGCGTGAAGGCACCGGGCACGGAGAACAGGGCCACTTTCTTGCCCGCGAAATACTCGCTGCTCTGGACCTTCTGCGGCCCTTCCTCGGTCGCCTTGATCAGCGTTACGTCAGGGAGCTTGTCGCCCACGGAAATCGTCATCGGGTAATATCCTTTCGTCTGCAAACCCATCCGCACCCGATATAGACACGTAGACCGATGCGGCAACACAGAAGGATATAAAGATCGCTTTATATTTGCCTCACCAGCGGCCCGTCGCTAGATGCGTGTGGCTATGGCGGGTGCCGGTCCGGTGCCCCGAAGCCGGATTTCAGGAGCATTATCGTGGCCCACGCCCAGCAGGACTATATCATTCGCGACATCACCCTGGCCGAATATGGCCGGGACGAAATCAGCATCGCCGAGACCGAGATGCCCGGCTTGATGGCGCTGCGCGAGGAATATGGCGCCGCGCAGCCGCTCAAGGGCGCGCGCATCACCGGCTCGCTGCACATGACGATCCAGACCGCGGTTCTGATCGAAACGCTGGTGGCACTGGGCGCGGACGTGCGTTGGGCGACCTGCAACATCTACTCGACCCAGGATCACGCCGCAGCCGCAATTGCCGCGCAGGGCATCCCGGTCTTCGCAGTGAAGGGCGAGACCCTGGCCGAATACTGGGACTATGTCGGCCGCATTTTCGACTGGGATGACGGCCATGGCCGGACGACCAACATGATCCTCGATGATGGCGGCGATGCCACCATGTTCGCCCTGTGGGGCGCGCGGATCGAGGCGGGCGAGGAACTGCCCGAGCCCACCAACGCCGAGGAAATCGAATTCCAGCGCGCGCTCAAGGCGTTCGTCGCGGCCAAGCCGGGCTACCTCACGGACACGGTCCGCAACATCAAGGGCGTTTCGGAGGAAACCACCACCGGCGTGATGCGGCTTTACCAGATTGCCAAGCAGGGCAAGCTGCCGTTCCCCGCGATCAACGTGAACGACAGCGTCACCAAGTCGAAGTTCGATAACCTCTATGGCTGCAAGGAATCGCTGGTCGACGCGATCCGCCGCGCGACCGACGTGATGCTGGCCGGCAAGGTCGCCTGCGTGGCCGGATACGGCGACGTCGGCAAGGGCTCGGCCGCGTCGCTGCGCGATGGCGGTGCCCGCGTGCTGGTGACCGAAATCGATCCGATCTGCGCGCTTCAGGCGGCGATGGACGGGTTCGAGGTGGTGACGATGGAGAACGCCGTCAGCCGGGCCGATATCTTCGTCACCGCGACCGGCAACGAGGACGTCATCACGGCCGAGCACATGATGGCGATGAAACCGATGGCGATCGTCTGCAACATCGGCCACTTCGACAGCGAGATCCAGATTTCGGCGCTCGACAACTACACCTGGAAGGAAGTGAAGCCCGGCACCGATCTGGTCACTTTCCCGGACGGCAAGTCGATCATCGTGCTGGCCAAGGGGCGGCTGGTGAACCTGGGCTGCGCCACCGGCCACCCCAGCTTCGTGATGAGCAGCAGCTTCACCAACCAGACGCTGGCGCAGATCGAACTGTTCACCAAGTCGGACGAATACGACAACGACGTCTATGTCCTGCCCAAGCACCTCGACGAGAAGGTGGCGGCGCTGCACCTTGAAAAGCTGGGTGTCCAGCTGACCACGCTCAGCGCCAAGCAGGCGGACTACATCGGAGTGCCGCAGCAGGGGCCGTTCAAGCCCGATCATTACCGTTATTGAGCCCGCGCTGGTTCCATCGAACGCCGCTTTCCATTCGTGGGAGGCGGCGTTTGGTGCATTCGGTCGCAGCCGCCGTTGCAACTGCGGCAAGTACCGCATAGCTGACAGCGAATGGATCTTTCCCCCACCGCACTGACCCTGATCGGGGTCCTGCTCGCCGTCTGGACCGTGGCGGCGGGCTGGGCGGTGCTGTGGTCGGTCGGCAAGGCGCGGCGGGCCGAGAGTGGCCGGCGGGCCGCGCGCCAGATGGCGCGGATGATCGAGGAAGCACCGGCCATTCCCATGCTGGTGCGTGTTGACGGCCGGATCGAGGTGTCGGACCGTCTGGCGAGCTGGCTCGACCTCGACAAGCCGCCCAAGTTCCTGTCCGAACTCTCGGCCGGGCCGGGCAAGGGTTTGACCGAAACCCAGCTGCGCGAGCTGGAGCTTCTGGTCCGCACCACCCAGAAAACCGCCGCCCCTTTCCGGATGGTGGCGACACAGCCGGGGGCGCAGCGCAGCATGGCGTTTCGCGGGGCGCTGGCCGATCCGCAGGTATCACCGGGCGGCGCGGCATTGGTCTGGATCTTCGATTTCAGCGACACCGAAGCGGAAATTGCCCGTCTGCGGGCCGAGGCGCACCGTGCGCGGAATGATTTCGCCGCGCTGGTCGGCCTGATCGAGGCGGCGCCGATGCCGATGTGGTTTCGCGGCGAGGATGGCGCGCTGCGGCTGGTCAACCAGGCCTATGTCGATGCCGTGGGGGCAGACAGCGCAGAAGCGGTCGTCGATGGCCGGATTGAACTGGTTGAACCGGTTGACGGCCTGTCCGCCGCACAAATCGCCAGCCAGGCCGCCACGCAGAAAATGCCGATCGAGCGGATTGTCGCCGCGACGATCGGCGGGGAACGGCGGGCCTTGCGGGTCAGCGACCTGCCGCTGGGCAGCGAAGGCGTGGCCGGTTACGCAGTCGACATCGAGGAAATGGAAGAGCTGGGCCGCGAGTTTCGCGCTTTCCGCGAAGCGCAGCGGCAGATGCTGGACCAGCTTTCTGTCGGGGTTGCCCAGTTCGACAGCAAGCGCCAGCTGGTGTTCGCCAACCAGCCGTTCGGGCGGATCTTCGCCCTTCCACCCGGCGCGGTCGGCATCAAGCTGGAATTCGAGCGCGTCCTCAGCGGTGCGCGCGAGGCCGGGCGAACACCGGAAGTGCGCGATTTTCCGGCCTGGCGGGCGGAGCACGTGGGCTGGTTCACCAGTGGCGGGACGCGGGAAGAGGCCTGGCCCCTGTCCGATGGTACCCACCTCAGGATCGTCGCCCAGCCAATGCCCGACGGGGGGATGGTGCTGATCGCCGAGGACCGGACCGAACAGCTGGCGCTGGCATCGACCCGCGACACGCTGCTGCGCACCCGCACGGCCACCTTCGACAGCCTGTTCGAAGCGCTGGCGGTGTTTGCGCCCGATGGGAAGCTCCAGCTCTGGAACCGCAGTTTCGCCGGCACCTGGGGGCTGGAGCCTGAGCTGCTCGACGCGCACCCGTCTGCCGAGGCCCTGCTCGCGGCCATTGCGCCCAATCTCCATCGGCCGGGGCAGTCCAGCCTGATCGGCGAAACGATCCGCGCGGCCACGCTTGACCGGCGGCAGCGGGCTGGCCGGATTGCGCTGGCGGACGGGCGCACGCTCGAATACGCGGGTGTGCCGCTGCCCGATGGCAACGGGCTTCTGACCGTGCTGGATGTGACGGCCAACGAACAGGCCGAATCCGCCCTGCGCGAACGCAATCAGGCGCTCGAACAGGCTGATCAGGTCAAGACCAGTTTCCTCGCCAACATGAGCTACGAGTTCCGCACGCCGCTGACCTCCATCGGCGGTTTTGCCGAACTGCTTCACAGCGGGGTGGCGGGCGAACTCAGCGACCAGGCGCATGACTATGTGGCGGCCATTCTCGAATCGGTTGAACGCCTGACCGCACAGGTCGAAAACGTGCTGGACCTGTCGCAGAGCGAAGCAGGGTTGATGCCGCTCAACAAGGAACGGCTGGAGCTGTTCGGATTTGCGGCGCAACTGGTGCGTGAACGCGAGAAGGCGATTCTCGATGCCGGGCTCAGCCTTGACCTGCGTGGCAGCAAGGCCAGCGGCACGGTCCAGGCAGACCCGCGCCAGCTGGGCAAGGCGGTCGGCCTCATCCTCGATAACGCGATTGCGGCCACACCGGCGGGTGGCAAGGTGTTGATCGACCTTGCCCGGGTGCAGGGCGCCGCGCGGATCGTCGTGTCCGACAATGGCCGGGGCATGAGCAAGGAGGAACTGGCCAGGTCGCTGCGGCCGGGCGCCGATCCCGGCGAGCGGCGCCAGGGGCTGGGCATTCCGCTCGCGCGGCAGCTGGTGGAGGCGCACGGCGGGCGGATGGAAATCCTTTCCCGGCAGGGCGAGGGCACCACGGTGACGATCACTCTGCCGTGACCATCGATCTGCCTGACCTTGCGGCGATGGACGCCCTGGGCGCGCGGATAGCGGCGCGGCTGCGGCCGGGCGACGTCGTCGCCCTTACCGGCGGGCTGGGTGCAGGCAAGACGACGCTGGCCCGGGCGATCATCGCGGCGCTCGGCCATCGGGGCGAGGTCCCGTCGCCGACCTTTACCCTGATCGAAACCTACGACTCGCTTGATCCGCCTGTAATCCACGCCGATTTCTATCGCCTCGGCCGCCCGGAAGATGCGCATGAGCTTGGGCTGGATGATTATCGCGATGGGGCCGCGCTGATCGCTGAATGGCCGGACCACGCCGGCGGCTTCGCGCACGAGCCGGGATGCCTGTCGATCGAGCTGCAAACTGTGGGTGCAGGGCGGATTGCGATTGCTCGTCCGGGGGCCGATTGGCTAACCCGCTGGCCATGAACAATCTGCCTGACGGCCTCTTCGCATTTTTGGAACACGCCGGCTGGGCCGGAGCGGTCATTGACCCCATCCCGGGGGATGCCTCTTTCCGGCGCTATTTCCGTGTGGCTGACGGGGGGCGGCGGGCCATGCTGATGCACGCTCCGCCACCCCATGAGGATCCGCAGCCCTTCCTCGATGTGGCGCGCTGGCTGGCACAGCACGGCCATCGCGCCCCTGCCATCCACGCTGCCGAGCCGGCGGAAGGCTGGGTTCTGACTGAAGATTTCGGCAATGACCGGATGCGTGACTGGCTCGATGCGAATCCGGCTGGCGAGGAACAGGCCTATGCCCAGGCAATCGATGCCCTGGTGCAGCTTCACCAGTCCCCGCCGGGGCCGTTCGCGCCTTACGATATGTCGGTTTACCACCGCGAAGCCGATCTGCTGACCGAGTGGTATTGCCCGGCCCGGGAGATCGCGGCCGATGTGGGGGCTTATCGCGCTGCCTGGGGCAAGGCGCTCGCTCCGTTGCTGGACCGTCAGCAGCCCGGTGTGACCGTGCTGCGCGATTACCATGCCGAAAACATCATGCTGCTGTCCCCGGCTGCCGACGGGAGCGGGGAGCAGGGCCTGATTGACTTCCAGGACGCGCTGGTGGGCCACCCGGCCTATGATCTCGTATCGCTGCTGCAGGACGCCCGGCGCGATGTTGCCCCCGAACTGGAGCGGCGGATGCTGGACCGTTACCGCGCCTCGACCGGGGCGGACGACCAGTTCGAGGCCGACTATGCCCTGCTCGGGGCGCAGCGCAACGCCAAGATCGTGGGGATTTTCACCCGGCTGGCCCGGCGCGACGGGAAGCCGCGCTATCTCTCGCTGATCCCGCGTGTCTGGCAGGCGCTGGAGCGTGACCTCGCCCATCCGGCGCTCGGCCCGGTAGCGGACTGGTTTTCGGCCAATATCCCGGACGAAGTGCGTGCCGCACATGGAGCCGGAGTCCGGTGACCGGGCTTGTGTCCGACACGGCCATGGTCATGGCCGCCGGGCTGGGCAAGCGGATGCGCCCGCTGACCGCCACTCAGCCCAAACCGATGGTCCGGGTCGGCGGCAAGCCGCTGATCGACCATGCGCTTGACCGGCTGGCCGATGCCGGGGTTGGCAGGGCTGTGGTCAATGTCCACTATCTGGCCGATGCACTCGAGGCGCACCTCGGGTCTCGGGCCAGCCCGGCAGTGATCGTCTCCGACGAGAGGTCCGAATTGCTCGAAACCGGCGGCGGGATGGTCAAGGCCCTGCCGCATCTGCCTGACCCGTTCTTCTGCCTCAACGCCGACAATATCTGGCTCGACGGCCCGCGCAGCGCCTTTCACGATCTGTCCACGCGCTGGAACCCGGCCGAGATGGACGCCCTGCTGCTGGTGGTCCCCCATGCCCGGGCGCTCAACTTCCGGGGCGAGGGGGATTTCACCATGGACCCGGTTGGCCGGCTTGCCCGCCGCCGCCCGGGCCGGATAGCACCCTTCATCTACACCGGCATCCAGCTGGTATCGCACCGTCTGCTGCGCGATGCGCCGGCCGGCAGGTTCTCCACCAATCTGCTGTGGGATCGCGCCGCTGCCGAAGGGCGGCTGTTCGGGGCCAGCTTCACCGGGTTATGGTTCGAGGTTGGCACGCCGCAGGCGATCGGCCCGACCGAAGAGGCGCTGCGGAGTGCCTGAGCGGCCCGCTTCCCGGCCGGGCCCGCGCGTCTATTCGATTGCTGCCCATCGTGGCTTTGCCGATGCGCTGGTGGCCGGGCTGGTGCCGCGTTATGCCGATCCCGAGACGGGCCTTGCCCGGCTGACCCTGCTGCTGCCGAGCAGCCGCGCCATGCGGACCGTGCAGGAAGCCTTCATCCGTCACTTCGGAGAGCAGGGACGCGGGGGGCTCCTCATGCCGCGCATGGCCGCGGTCGGCGATCTTGATCTCGACGAGACGCTCGGCAGCCTGCTCGATCCACTGGGCGCGGCAGATATCCCGCCTGCCTGCGATCCGACTTACCGCTGGCTGAGAATTGCCGAGATTTTGCGCGCGCACATGGGTGACAAGGCACCCGGCGGAAGCGCCCTGCTGCGGCTGGCGGCAGATCTGGCCCGGACGATGGACCGGCTGCTGGCGGAAGAGATCGCGCCGGAAGACCTGCTTGCTGACCGGGTGCTCGACCTGTTCGAGAAGGACCTTTCGGAGCACTGGCAGAAGAACCTGCACACGTTCGCCACCGTGCAGCAGCTCTGGCTGGCCGAACTGGCTCAGCGCGCGCAAGTCGATGCGGCGCAGCGGCGCAACCTGCTGTTCCGCCGGGCCGCTGCGCGCTGGCAGGATGTGCCGCCCGCCAGCCCGATCGTGGCCGCCGGGGTAACCAGCGCAGCCCCGGCCCTGGCCCGGCTCCTGCGGGTTGTCGCTGACCTGCCGCAGGGCTCTGTCGTCCTGCCTGACCTCGACCTCTCGCTCGATGGCACGGTGTGGGACGAGCTGGGCGTGGCGGGCGCGCCGGAGGAACCTGGCCAGCCACCGTTCGGCCGCGGCGATGCGGTGACCCATCCGCAGTACCATCTCAAGCTCCTGCTCAACCGCATGGGCGTGGCGCGCGAGGAAGTGCAGCCGTGGCACCGGCGCGGGCTGTCGGCGGCCGACCCTGATCGCAGCCATGCCCTCTCGAGCCTGTTCCTGCCGCCCGAGGCCAGCAAGAGCTGGGTCGGCCTGCCGCCCGATCGCCGCCGTCTCGCCGGGGTGCGGCTGGTCGAGGCGGCCAATCCCGAAAGCGAGGCTCAGGCAATCGCGCTGCTGGTGCGCGAGGCGCTGGAAGTGCCTGAGCGGCGCGTGGCCGTGGTCACGCCTGACCGCGCGCTGGCCCGACGGGTCGCCAGCCATTTGCGCCGCTGGAACGTGGTGGCAGACGATTCCGCAGGCCGCCCCCTGTCGTTGACGGCGGCCGGTCGCCTGTTTCTGCTGCTGGCCGAAACGGCAGGGGATGATGCCGCCCCCGTGCCGCTGGTGGGGCTGCTGAGCCATCCGCTGGTGCGGATTGGTGAAGGCCGGGGTGACTGGCTCGGTTCAGTCCGGGCTTTCGAGCTGGCCCTGCGCGGCCCCCGAAGTGAGCCGGGCCTCGCCGCGCTGGCTGACTCCGCAGAGGAAGCGAAGGTCCGGGAATGGTGGGGCGGGGTTGAGCCCCTGCTGGCGCCAATCTGCGCCGCGCAGGAAGCATCCCTGGCGCAGTGGCTTGACTGGCTTGCCGAAGCCGGTGAGGCCCTGTGCGGCGAAGCCCTGTGGGCACGCGAGGATGGCCGCGCACTGGCCCGCTTCGTCGAGGACTTGCGCGAGCAGGCGCGCGAGGTTGGCACGGTCGTCGAACGGGGCGATCTCCATGCCGTGTTGCGCGATGCGATGGAGCAGGTCGCCGTCCGCCCGCCCTATGGCGGCCACCCGCGCGTCGCCATCTACGGCTTGCTGGAGGCGCGGATGGCTCGTGCCGACCTCGCCATCTGTGCTGGCCTGAACGAGGCTGTCTGGCCAGCCCGCCCGGCGACTGACCCGCTGGTCGCGCCGTCGGTCCTGCGTGCGCTCGGGGTGCCGGGGGCGGACTTCCGGATCGGCCTGTCCGCCCATGATCTAGCCGCCATGCTCGGCGCGCCGGACGTGGTCCTGACCCACGCCCAGCGGGACGAGAGTGGTCCCACGATCCCTTCGCGCTTTCTGCTGCGGGTCCGGGCCCTGCTGGGAGAAGACCTGCTGGAGCGGCATCTCGATCCGTCGCCAGTCTCCTGGGCGGGTGCAATCGACTGGGCCCAACCGGCGGAGCGGTACCAGCGGCCCGAGCCGCGTCCTTCGCCGGAACAGCGCAAGGTCGATGTGAGCGTGACCGCGCTCGACCGGCTGCGTTCCGATCCTTACCAGTTCTATGCCTCGGCCATCCTGCGGCTCAAGGAACTGGAGCCGCTTGATGCCGAGCCGACCCCGGCCTGGCAGGGCCAGCTGGCCCACGCGATTCTCGAAAAGTGGCACGACGGAAAGGGATCGCTGGCCGACATTGCGGCTGCTGAGCTCGAAGCGATGAACGCGCACCCGCTTACCCGCGCATTGTGGCGCCCGCGGCTGCTGAAAGCGCTCGAATGGGTTGAGGGGGAGATCGCCCGAGATGGATCACGCGCACCGTTCAGGTGGGAGCAGTGGGGCCATATGCACTTGCGTGGCGTGCGCGTTTTCGGCCGCATCGACCGGATTGACCGGTGCGCGGACGGCAGCTTCGTGGTGATCGACTACAAGACCGGAAAACCTCCCAGTCGCAAGCAGGTGGAAGATGGTTTTGCCCTCCAGCTCGGGACACTCGGCCTGATCGTCGAGGCGGGCGGGTTCAAGGACGTGACCGGCCAGGCGACCGGGTTCGAATACTGGTCGCTGGGCAAGAGCGACAAGAGCGAAACCGGTTTCGGATATCGCGATACGCCGCTGCTGGTCGGCGCGAATCGCACGGGCATTCCAGCCGCAGACTTCCTGCCTCAGGCGCAGCGATATCTCGACGAGGCGCTCGACCAATGGATCCTCGGCGACCAGCCGTTCACCGCCCGCCTGAACCCCGATGCAAAGGGTTATGCCACGTATGACCAGCTGATGCGGCTGGATGAATGGATGGGGCGCGAGGAATGAGCGGCGCAGGCAATACCGGGCGGGTGTTCCCGCTTCAGGGCAACCAGCTGCCGGCGGTCAACCCGCTGGATAACGTCTGGCTGTCCGCCTCGGCTGGCACAGGCAAGACGCAGGTTCTGTCCGCCCGCGTGCTGCGGTTGCTGCTGCGCGAGGATGTCGCTCCCGAACAGATACTGTGCCTGACCTTCACCAAGGCCGGTGCTGCGGAAATGGCGGTGCGGGTGAGCGAGGTGCTGGCCAACTGGGTGCGGATGCCCGACACGCAGCTCGGGGCCGATCTGGTGGCGCTGGGGGCCGACAACGGCCCTGCGACGCGCGAGCGGGCGCGCAGCCTGTTCGCCCGCGTGCTGGACTGCCCCGGCGGCGGGCTGCGGATCGACACCATTCACGCCTTTTCGCAGTGGTTGCTCGCGGCATTTCCGGAGGAAGCCGGGCTGGTCCCGGGCACGCGCCCGATGGAGGACCGCGACCGCGACCTGCTGGCGCACGAGGTGCTTGCCGCGCTGCTGGCCGACTGGGAGGCGCACGGCGAGCGTGACCTGACCGATGCGATCGAGATGCTGAGCGTGCGCCTTGGCCCGGACGGCACGCGCAAGTGGCTGATGCGGTGCGCTGAAGCGCGGGACCTGTGGCACGGCCCGGCCGGTTGGCAGGAGAGCGACATTGCGGCGCGGGTACGCAGCGCCCTCGGGCTGGCGGCCGATGCG
>NCJP01000371.1 GCA_002278985.1 Erythrobacter sp. 34-65-8 | reverse complement strand
AGCACAGGTCGAGCTCCAGCAGTTCTCGACCCCGCCAATGCTGGCCTGGCTGATGGCGAAGGCCGCAGCTGTCTGCGCGCAAGACACGCTCCTCGAACCTTCCGCAGGCAATGGTGCCCTTGCCCTCTGGGGTTGCCTCCAGAACGCTTCGCTGCTCCTCAACGAGATCGATCCGGCAAGACGAGACGGTCTGGCCCACCTCTTCCCCAGGGCCACCATCGCTGCGCATGACGGGGAACTGATCGCCGGCTTGCTTCGCGGCCCTGTTCCGTCTGCCGTGCTGATGAACCCGCCGTTCGCTCACAGCCTGGAACGCGGCAAGGACGGTGAGACCGCTATGCGTCACCTACGCGGTGCAATCCGGGCCGCTGCTAATCGGGCGAGGATCGTCGCCATTATGCCTGAAGGCTTCGATGCCTCCACTTTCGCCAAGGAACAGGACGAAGCATCGCTGCTCCTCGATGTTCGCCTGCAGCAGATGTTTCGCCGGACAGGGACGGGGATCGCTGTTCGCCTGGTTGTGTTCGACAAGACGCCGACTGCGTCCTCGCCCGCGATCACCGGAGATACTGCCGACCTGATCGCGCTCCACGAGCTTATCACTGCGCTTCCGCCACGCGTACAGACATCCGCCAACATCCATCGCCTGCCGCTCGGCAAGCCAGTGCGCCTGGTTTGCAAGACTTCGACCCAAAGCGCGCCGGTTCGGCCGGTGGCGCCGTTCGCCGCGACACCAGCAGCCACGGCGAATGCGATCGACCTTGCCTATTCGGTCCTCGCCGACCCCGCGCCTGTGCCCGAACAGGCAGGCATCTACCTGCCTTACCGGCCCAGCCGCATCGTGTTCGAAGATGCTCCGGTCCATCCCACCCCGCTCGTGGAATCGGTCGCCATGGGGTCGGTCGCGGCACCGCAGCCCGATGTTTGCCCGCGCCTTCCTGCATGTTGGCAGGCCGATGGCCTGCTGTCCGAAGCGCAATGCGAGACACTGGTCTACGCTGCCCAGGCATTTGCGCGCGATCTTCCGGGTCAGTTCAAGGTGAGCCAGGAAGGCACCTCGCTGGAACTCTCCGAGGAAGGACACTCCTACCGCCAAGGCTTCTTCCTCGGCGACGGAACCGGAGCGGGCAAAGGACGGCAGATCGCCGCGGTCATCATGGATCGCTGGCTCGCAGGCGAGCGCCGACATGTCTGGATCACCAAGAACGAGGCGCTGCTCGAAGATGCACGCCG
>NCJP01000111.1 GCA_002278985.1 Erythrobacter sp. 34-65-8 | reverse complement strand
GCCACGGCGACGAAAGCAGCGAAGCTGAGGGCAGGGAGCAGGGCAATCGGATTGCCTGGCGGGGAAGGTCCGGTGGTGGCAGGTGCGCAGCGGAAAATCAGGTAACTGGCCGCGAGCCCGGTCAGCACGGCCGGCATGAGCAGCACAGCGAATGGCAGGAACAGCCGCTCCGCCAGCACGCCCACCAGCACCAGCACCCGCAGGTACATGACTGCTGTTGCCAGCGCGATCCCTGCGTTCTCGGCTGCGCTTCCCTCGCCCGCGCCAAGCCGTTGCGAAAGCGACTGGGTTACCGCCGTGGAGCTGTAGAGGCCCCCGATTACCGCCGTGGCGATGGTCCCGCGCCGCGCCCCGAACAGGCGGTTGGCAATGTAGCCGAGGAAGGAAAACCCGGTGACCAGCACCACCACCAGCCACAGGGTGCGCGGCTCCCACGCGTCATAGGGCCCGTAGCGCCCTTCCGGCAGGAACGGGTAGATCGCCAGCGCGATCACCGCATAACGGGCCAGCGCCTTGATATCGGCTTCGTCCAGCCGGTCGATCAGGCCGTGGGTCTGGCTCCGCATGGCGAGCAGCAGGGTCACCACGGCGGCCAGCGCGATGGCCAGCGCCGGCTGTCCGCTCGTGGCGAGGAAGCCCAGCGCCAGCGTCACCATCGCCGCGACGGACGAAGTGGCATCGGGCTTGCGGTCGGCCATGGTCGAGCGCCAGTAGCCGATCACCACGATCGCCACTGTTCCGCCGAGCATCAGGTAAGCCGGAACGGGATAGCCGCTCTGCCCCACCACGCCGGCGATTCCGGCAAGCAGGCCAAGCAGGCTGAAGGTGCGGATGCCGGCAACCCGCGAACCGGCCTGTGCTTCGCGCAGGGTCCAGCCCCGCTCGATCCCGATCAGCAGGCCGCTGGCCAGCGCAGCGCCCAGGCCCAGCCCGTAAGCGGTCAGGTCCACGGGGGCAGCAAATCAGACTGCGCGGCTCTCACCGGACCCAGTCCAGCCCGATTTCTTCGAACAGTTCCTTGTCCTCGCTCCAGCGTTCGTCGGTCTTGACGTGCAGGAACAGGTGGACCTTCACGCCCAGCATTTCGGAAAGTTCCTTGCGTGCGGCCTCGCCGATAGCCTTGATCCGGCTGCCGCCCTTGCCCAGTACGATCGCGCGCTGGTTGTCGCGCATGACCACGATCTGCTGGTGGATCTCGACGCTGCCGTCCTTGCGCTGGATGTACTTCTCCGGCCGCACGGCGCTGTCATAGGGCAGCTCCTCGTGCAGTTGTTGGTAAAGCTGTTCGCGGGTCACTTCGGTGGCCAGCAGGCGCTCGCTGGCGTCCGAGACCTGGTCCTCGGGATAGTGCCAGGTGCCTTCCGGCATCAGAGCGGCGAGGTGGTTCTTAAGCTCGGGCACGCCGTCTCCGGTCAGGGCGGAGATGAAGAAGATCTCAGTAAAATCGACCTTTGCCGCCAGTTCCTCGGCCAGCGCCAGGAGCGGCTCCTTTTTGGCGATATCCACCTTGTTGAGCACCAGAATCTTGCGTTCCGGCCGGCTCGCGAGGGCCTCCAGCAGCGGCTCCAGTTCGTGCCGGCGCTGCTTGATCGGATCGACCATCAGCAGGACCGCGTCGGCCGCTTCCGCCCCTTCCCACGCGGCACTGACCATGGCCCGGTCCAGCCGCCGCTTGGGCGCGAAGATGCCGGGGGTATCGACCAGGATCATCTGGACATTGTCGTGCAGGGCAATGCCCAGCATCCGGGCGCGGGTGGTCTGCGCCTTGGCGCTGGTGATGGCTACCTTCTGCCCGACCAGCGCGTTGACCAGAGAGCTCTTGCCCGCATTGGGGGCGCCGATCACGGCGACCAGGCCGCAATGGGGTTGCTTGTCGCTCATCCGTACCGCTCCATGAATAGCCGCGCTGCCGCGGTTTCCGCTTCCTGCTTGCTTCCGGCCGTCGCATCAGCCTGGCCCACGTTGTGGACCGAGACGCGGACCGTGAAGCGCGCCTTGTGATCCGGGCCGGACCGGTCGACCAGCTGGTATTCCGGCGGGCGGCGCTGGTTTCCGGCGGCCCATTCCTGCAGCGCGCTCTTGGGGTGCTTGGAATGGCCTGCCTTGCCCTGCACATCGTCGTGCCAGTGGCGGCGCACGATAGCGCGCGCGCTGTCAAAACCGGCTTCGATGAATTCCGCGCCGAGCAGCGCCTCCATCACGTCACCCAGAATATTGTCGCTCTGCGCCGCGCCGTCGTCGCGGGCCTGTTTGCCCAGCAGCACGTGGTCGGGAAGGCCCATCACCCGGGCAACCTTGGCGCAGGCGCCCTTGCTGACCAGCGCGTTGAGCCGCTGGGCCAGCTTGCCTTCATCGTCGTCGCCAGCGCTGTAGAGCCAGTCGGCAATGGCCAGGCCCAGAACCCGGTCACCGAGGAATTCGAGCCGGTCATAATCGCGCGCGTGGCCGGTGCTGCCGTGGGTCAGCGCCTCGCGCCAGAGGTGCTCGTCCTGAACTGAGAAGCCGTGGTTGGCGAGCCACTGGCGGGTAGGTTCGGGAAGCCCGGTCATACCCCGTCTCCGATCCGCTCCCACCGGGCGGCGGTGAACCAGGTCCACGGCTTGATCCATTCAGAGCTGCCATCGGTGGACCACACCATAACGCTGGCCCGCGCCACCAGATGATCGGCCGGCACCCAGCCAACCCCACCGCCGCTGCGGGCCGGAAAACGGCTGTCCTGCGAATTGTCGCGGTTGTCGCCCATCATGAAGACATGGCCCTCGGGCACGATCTTGGGGCCCCAGGTATCGGCCCCGGACTCGCCGAAATCGAGCACTTCGTAGGACACGCCCGAGGGCAGCGTTTCGCGGAAGCGCATGTAGCGGCACTGGCGCTGGCCATCGCTGCGTTGCTCCTCCAGTCCGCCCCAGGAACAGGGCGAGGGCCGCCCGGACAGCGCCGCGGCGTTGAGCAGGTGCTGGTCCACCGGCTGGACGAAATCGGCAATCGGTTCCTTTGTCACCGGCTCGCCATTGAGCACGAACACGCCGCCGCGCATTTCCACTGTGTCGCCGGGCAGGGCCATGACCCGCTTGATGTAATCGACCTTGTCGACCGGGTGCTTGAACACGGCCACGTCGCCGCGCTCGGGCAGCCCGGCGAACACCTGCCCGGGGAACAGGGGTGCGTTCAGCGGTAGCGAGTAACGCGAATAGCCGTAGGGCCATTTGGCGGCGACGAAATAGTCCCCGATCATCAGCCGGGGCAGCATGGACTCGCTCGGGATCGAGAAGGGCGAGAACAGGAAACTGCGAAAGGCGAGCGCCAGGATCGCCAGCTTGACCACGAACCAGATGAAACTGGCGAGCGATTCCTTCTCTTCCGGCTCGGCGGCGGGTGCGGCTTCGGTCGGGTCGGTCATGCGGGGCATCTGCCGTGGCCAAGAGGCAGGCATACCAATTCAGGCATGGCGGGCGCGATGAGGGGCTTCAAATGCATGGGCCAAGTCCCTAGTCCCATGGCCCGCAATCGGAAAAGGATTTTCGCATGGTCGACGCTGTCCCCGCCGCATGGAGCCGCATCTCGGGGCTGCCCCGCAGGACGCTGGCGGAACTGTTTGCTGCTGATGCCAGCCGGGTGGGCACGCTCGCATCGCGCCTGTCCTGGGGTGAGGGGGAGACGGCGGGCGGTGTCCTGTTTGACTGGTCCAAGACCCATCTTGACGAAGATCTGCTCGCCGCTTTCGAAGGGCTGGCCGATGCGTGCGATTTTGCAGGCAAGCGGAGCCAGCTGCTTTCCGGTGCCCGGATCAACGTGACTGAAGGCCGCGCGGCTGAGCACACCGCGCAGCGCGGCGTGGGCGCGGATGCCAGCGTGGAGGAAGCCGCAGCGCTCCACGCCCGGATGCGGATCCTGGTCGAGGCAATCCATGAAGGCGCGCTGGGCGAAGTGCGCCACCTGATCCACATCGGCATCGGCGGCAGCGCACTGGGCCCCAAGCTGGCGATCGACGCCCTGACCCGTGATCTGGCGCTGGTCGATTGCCATGTCGTTTCCAACATCGACGGCCTCGCGCTGGAGCAGGCCTTCGCCGCCTGCGATCCGGCGACGACGCTGGTCGCCGTGGCGAGCAAGACCTTCACCACCATAGAGACCATGACCAACGCGCTCAGCGCACTCAAGTGGCTCGGCGAGAATGGCGTGGCTGATCCTTACGGCCGGGTCATCGCACTCACCGCCAGCCCCGAAAAGGCGGTCGAATGGGGTGTGGACGAGACCCGCGTCCTGCCGTTCCCGGAAAGCGTGGGCGGGCGTTACTCTCTCTGGTCGAGCATCGGCTTCCCCGTGGCACTGGCAGCGGGATGGGACGAGTTCGAAGCCATGCTGGCAGGCGCGCAGGCGATGGACCTGCATTTCCGCGATAACGACGGCCGCGCCAACCTGGCCCTGCGCGCCGCCTTTGCTGACCAGTACTACACCCGCGTGCGCGGCTGCCAGACGCGCGCGGTGTTCGCCTATGACGAGCGGCTGGGGCTGCTGCCGTTCTATCTCCAGCAGCTCGAGATGGAGAGCAACGGCAAGCGCGTGACGGCAGAAGGTGCCCCGGTGGAAGGGCCGACCGCACCGATCACCTGGGGCGGGGTGGGGACTGACGGCCAGCACGCGGTGTTCCAGCTGCTCCACCAGGGCACGCATCTGGTCCCGGTCGACTTCATCGCCTCAATCGCGCCGGGCGACACACTGGATCCGGCGCACCATGCGATCCTGCTGACCAACTGTTTTGCGCAAGGGGCCGCGCTGATGGCGGGCGGCAACATGGCGGCGGACGGCGCCAATCGACTTGGGGACCCCGCGCGTGCCTTCCCCGGTGACCGTCCCAGCGCCACCATGCTGTGCGACGATATCGATGCCGCCACGCTCGGCGCGCTGATCGCCTTCCACGAGCATCGCACCTTCGCCAACGCGGTGCTGATGGGCATCAACCCGTTCGACCAGTTCGGGGTGGAACTCGGCAAGAAGATGGCGAACGACATCGAGGCGGGCGGCGGCGAGTTCGATCCAAGCACGCAGGCCTTGCTGGCAGCGGCGGGGTTGTCCTGATCCAGCCGATGAGGTCGAAATCCGGGCGTTGAAGGCCGGTTTTGCTTGCGGCTCCAAACCTGTTTGGGCATCGTAACTTTCGGGGAGGGCGAAAGAACATCAAGGAGAAAACCCGATGTCCGAACGCCCGATTATCGTCGCTACCGACCTCAGCCCGCGGAATGACCGCGCGGTTGACCGCGCGCTCCAGTTGGGCGCTGCCATGGGGCGGACCGTGAGCCTGGTCCATGCCCGCTCGCCCGCAATCAACGACGAGACGGCGGAACAGCTGGTCGCCCTTGGCCGGGCCGCGCTGCCCGATCCTGCGGCCGATGTGGAAATCCGGATGCCGGTCGGCCCGGCGCCCGAGGTCATCGCCAAGACTGCGGACACGCTCGACGCTGCGCTGATCGTGTGCGGGGTTGCCCGGTTCAACGGCATCGGAGACTACTTCTCCGGCACAGCGGTGGACCACATCATCACCCGCGGCCATCGACCGGTGCTGGTGGTCAAGCAGCGCCCGCACCGCGCTTATGCGAAGATCCTCGTGACCACGGACTTCTCGGATTTCTCGGCCCATGCTCTGGCGGTGGCGGCGGAGATGTTTCCCGATGCCGAACTGCACCTGGTCCACGCTTTCCATGTCCCGTTCGAGGGGTTCCAGAAGGCCGGCCATGTCAAGGAACAGGTCGAAGCGGATGTGAGCGACGAGATGCGCCGGTTCCTCGCCCGCCCGGAGCTGGCCGGGCTGGGCGAGCA
>NCJP01000370.1 GCA_002278985.1 Erythrobacter sp. 34-65-8 | reverse complement strand
GACGCTCTACAAGCTTCCCCCTGGCGCATCGCCCAAGGGGCGACGTGTGTTCAAGGCATCGACATCTTCGCGGATGCGCCAGTTGCTGCGGATGATCGCGATATATGGCACCGGCAAGAATGCCGATGCGCCCGGTTTCCGGGTCGGCGGCAAGACAGGCTCGGCGGAAAAGCCGGGAACGGGTGGCTATCGCAGGACCTCGCTGGTTTCGACTTTTGCCGCCGCGTTCCCCATGGACAAGCCGCGCTATGTCGTGATCGCGATGCTGGATGAGCCCAAAGGCACCACGGCCAGTTCTTACCAGCGCACTGCCGCGTGGAATGCCGCCCCCATTGTCGGGCATCTTGTGCCCCGGATCGGGCCGATACTCGGCGTTCGTCCGGACGAGACGCGCGACATCGACATCAGCGATCTCAAGCCACTGATCGGCGGGGGGCAGTAATGCAGCTTTCGGCTCTCCTCGAAGCAGCGGGTCTTGCCGGGATACCGGAAAGTGATGCCCATGTGACGGGCTTTGCCATCGACAACCGCAAGGTCGCGCCCGGCACGGTGTTCGGCGCGTTCCAGGGGTCTGCCCTGAATGGCGAGGATTTCATTCCCGCAGCAATCAGCTCTGGCGCAATTGCTGTCGTTGCCCGCGCGGAAGCCAGCGTCGAGGGTGCGATCCACATCAAGGCTGCGGAACCGCGGCAGGTTTTCGCCCGGCTGGCAGCGCAATTCTTCAAGCCGGTTCCCGAAGTGCTGGTCGCGGTCACAGGAACCAATGGCAAGACCTCCACTGTGGAGATGACCCGCCAGATATGGCGCATGTGCGGCCATCGTGCCGCTTCGATCGGCACGCTGGGCGTCACGACCCCCGATGAATCGGTATCGACCGGGCTCACCACCCCCGACATAGTTACGTTTCTGGCCAATATGAGCGGCCTTGCCCGCGAAGGTGTCACGCATGTCGCCTACGAGGCATCGAGCCACGGCCTGTCCCAATATCGCAATGAAGGGCTTCCGGTCGTGGCGGCCGGTTTTACCAATTTCAGCCGTGACCATCTCGACTATCACAAGACGATGGAAGAGTATTTTGCAGCCAAGATGCGGCTGTTCGACGAGGTCGTGAGCGATGATGCCACTGTCGTGGTCTGGGCCGGGCAAAGCGAGTGGACCGGCCGGGCGATCGAACATGCGCGGAAACGGAACCTGCGCCTGTTCACCGTGGGCGAGCAGGGGGCCGGTGACAGCGAAG
>NCJP01000369.1 GCA_002278985.1 Erythrobacter sp. 34-65-8 | reverse complement strand
GGTCGATATTGGCTGGCGAACTGGCAGGTCGGCCGGCGGGGCGGCTGGCAGGGAGGGCCTGCGGTACCGGGGCGCGGCGCTGCTGCGCGGCTGGTTGGGCTTGCGGTTGGGCCATATGCTGGGCCACACGCTGAGCCGTGCGCCGGGGTGCGGCCTGAGCGGACAGGTTCTGCCTCGCGCCGCCCTGCCCCGCATTACCTTGGGCTGGCGCGCTGCCGAATCCGGCGAAGGCGCTGGCGAAGGCGCGGGAAGGCTCGGCCCGCACCGGCGCGCTGACCGGAGCCACTGAAACCGGCGTCGGGCGCGCTACCGGGGCAGCGGCGATCTGGCCGCGGTCCAGCTTTGCCCGCTTGCTGTAAATGAAGCCGTGCACCGGCCAGCTGCTGGTGCCCAGCCCGCCCTGCGGCGCATACCACACGCGCACTTCGCTCCAGTCGTTACCGGGAGAAACGTCGACCGCCATGACATCGCGCTCGATCTGCCCGCGCCGCCCGTCGATCGGCGACCAGTTGGCGTGGTCGAGCAGCACGGTGCGCTGGTCGACCACCTTGCTCACCGCAGCGACATGGCCGAGCTGCATGTTGCGGTGCGGCTGGAACGCCATCACCGCGCCGACCTTGGGCGTGCGCCCGCGTTCGTAGCGGCCCGCCGCCTGCCCCCACCAGGTATGCGCATCGCCGTAGATATGGATGCCGCTGAGCTGCCGCGCATAGGGCACGCATTGCAGGTAGGGCGGCAGCTCGCGCGCAGAGGTCTCGGGGCGCTCGAAGCCGACACTGGCGCTTGCCAGCAGGGGCGAGGCGGTGGCGACCAGACCGGCGGCGGCAATGAGGGTGGCAATCCGTTTCATGGAAGGCAGTTATTTGCCGGTTTACCTTAGAAACGCCCTCCCAGGTGTGGTTAAGGCAAATTCACCGTGAACCGCCCCTGTGGCCGCAACGCTTGCCAAATCGCCCGCCAGCGGCCACCTGCACCCCCGAGTACACCATGAAACCAACCGTCATCATCATCGGGCGCCCCAATGTGGGCAAGTCCACCCTGTTCAACCGGCTGGTTGGCAAGAAGCTGGCGCTGGTCGACGACCAGCCGGGGGTCACGCGTGACCGGCGGCTGGGCGACGCGCGGATTGCCGGGCTGGAGTTCACCGTGGTCGATACCGCCGGGTGGGAGGACGAGGACGCCGAGAGCCTGCCGGGCCGGATGCGGGCCCAGACCGAGGTCAGCCTGGAAGGCGCCGATGC
>NCJP01000368.1 GCA_002278985.1 Erythrobacter sp. 34-65-8 | reverse complement strand
TGGCCCAAGGCTGACTGGGCCCCGCGCCCTCTGCGGGCGAAGGCGACCCTGCTGTCCCTGGCCGAGGACGGTGCCACCGGCTATGCCCGGGCTCTGTCAGTGATCCCGCCCGAGGGCCGGTTTGCTCTCTACAGCACGTCTTTTGCCAGAGGGCTCGGCGAGTATCGCGCGGAAACGCCCCTGGTGGAGATGATGCGCGCGGCGCCTGCGCGGAGCGGGCTAGACCGGGCACAATATGCCGATCTCAAGTTCTGGCTGCCCGGCGATATCCTGACCAAGGTTGACCGGACCAGCATGAACGTGAGCCTGGAGGCGCGCGAGCCTCTGCTCGATCACCGGCTGATCGAATTTGCCGCCCGCCTGCCCCACCGCGAGCGGGTGCGCGGCAAGCAGGGCAAGTGGCTGCTCAAGCACACGATGGAGCGTTATCTCCCGCAGGACATCCTCTACCGGCCCAAGCAGGGGTTTGTGACCCCCTTGGCGGAGTGGTTTCGCGGCCCGCTCGCCGCAACCGCGCGGACGATTGTCTCGGCGGGTGGCCTCGCCCGGACCGGCTGGTTCAAGCCGCAGGCGCTGGCCGCCATCGCGGAGGATCACATCGCCGGTCGGCGCGATAATTCGCGCGTGCTGTGGCAGTTGCTCATGCTCGACAAGTCGATGCGCGGACTTGGAGTCTAGACCTGAGTCCCGTTAGCCACAGTGCAGTAACAAAATATCGCGATGGCCCGTTTCGGGACTGCAATAAATCCCCCGGGGAAAATAATCGATTGCCAAGCGAGTCTGCTGTGGCCTAGCTTTCCTTGGAATTGGTGCTGTCGATCGCAAAACTACAGGACTTTCGGGGGTCGCGATGGATCGGATGAGTACCCAGGTGGCAAAGGAACAGGGCGGGATGGACCGGTCCGAAGGCTCGGCATTTGCTCTGGGCGATGGAGGCGATCAGCTGCTCGCCCAAAGCGAAGTCCGGCTGGCAATCCCGGAAGAGCTGTTCGCCCTGCGCGAGCTCGACGTGTTCTACGAAATCGAGCACCAGACCTTGTGGAGCTATATGCGGCCTGAGGGTCGCCCCAGTTTCACGCCTGCCATGCTGGCGGACTTCGAGGCCTGGCAGCGGCTGATCGCGGAAGGGTTCGGGCCTGACCGCGTGCCGCTGCGCTACCTCGTGCTCGGCAGCCGCTCGCCCGGTGTGTTCTGCTTCGGCGGCGATCTCAAACTGTTCAAACATCTGATCGAGACGCGTGATC
>NCJP01000367.1 GCA_002278985.1 Erythrobacter sp. 34-65-8 | reverse complement strand
TACCAATATCGCCGGCCGCTTCGCGATCGAGGGCTGGGTCCAGAACATCTTCGACAAGGACTACACGCAGGTCGCGTTCAACACGCCCTTCGTCGCCGAGCAGCAGACCTATTCGGCTTTCCTCGCCGAACCGCGCACCTACGGGATCACGCTGCGCGGCGAGTTCTGACGCAGGGCCTCACAGGCACAACACGAAAGGGGGCGCTCTCGGGCGCCCCTTTTTGTTTGCGAGTTCTGCGTGTTGCGAAGCTCGCTCAGAGCCCGCGCGCGCCGAACAGCGCGCTGCCGACGCGGATATGCGTCGCGCCGAGCTGGATCGCGGTTTCGAAATCGCCGCTCATTCCCATGCTCAGGCCCATGCTGCGACCTGAAGACTGTTCCCCGGCCAGCCCGTGATCGCGCGCCAGCTTGTCGAGCAGCGCGAAGAACGGCGCGGGCTCGATATCCTGCGGCGGCAGGCACATCAGCCCGGCGAGCGGAATATCCGCAGCGCGCGCCTGCGCCAGAAAATCGGGCAGCTGGCCGATCGGGCAGCCGCCCTTCTGGTCTTCCTCGCCGACATCGACCTGGACGAAGCAGGGCACGCGGCGGCCGGTCTTGTCGAAGGCCTTGGCCAGCGCCTTGAGCAGGCTGGGCCGGTCGAGCGAATGGATACAGTCCAACAGCGCGGCCGCTTCCTCCGCCTTGTTCGACGGCAGCTGGTCAATCAGATGCAGCTCCGCATCGGGATAGCGTTCGCGCAGGCCAGGCCATTTGTTCTGCGCCTCCTGCACCCGGTTCTCGCCGAAGACGCGCTGGCCCTGTTCGAGCAGCGGCTCGATCCGCTCTGCGGGATGCGTCTTGCTCGCCGCGACCAGGGTCTCGCGCTAGAGGGGCGGCGGCGCCCTCATGTGTGGACGGCCCCCGCTGCGCAAGAGTTTTTCTGCGGTGATGATATCGGTCGGGTGCATCCATGTGTACGGCCTGTTCGCGCAGCACCGTATGGCTGCTGGCCCTGATGAAGTCCGCAGATTGGCTCCCTAATCACGTCATCGCGCTCGAAGCGCTGTGACCCCCTGGGTTTCACCAACCCCCGGTCTGACCGGTTCGTCATCACTACTGAGCTGCCCTTGCGCGATCCTGCCGTTCGCGGTTGAGCGAGCGGCGAGGATAACTTTTACACGGCCGTGGGCGTGTAGACCTCCTTACGCGCCATCACCGCCCAGGCGATGCGCGCTGTCTTGTTCGCGAGTGCCACCGTCGCGATC
>NCJP01000366.1 GCA_002278985.1 Erythrobacter sp. 34-65-8 | reverse complement strand
ATCGCGTTCCTGCGCCAGCAGCATGGCGGCGAGGTAATCGGGCACCGCGCGACTGAAGTAGTAGCCCTGGCCCAGCGTGCAGCCTGCATCGCGCACGGCCTGGACCTGCTCGATCGTCTCGAGGCCCTCGGCCACGATTTCCATGTCAAGCTGTGCGCCCATTTCGGCCACGGCATGGATGATCGCCTGGGTCTTGCGGCCGACCCCAGGGCCGGACACGAAGCTGCGGTCGACCTTGATCTTGGAGAAGGGGAACTTGTTGATGTAGCCGAGCGAGGAATAGCCGGTGCCGAAATCGTCCAGCGCGAACTTGACCCCGTCAGCCGCCAGCGTCTCGATGAAGAAGGTGGTCGCCTCGCTTTCGTCGAGCAGGACTGTCTCGGTGATCTCCAGCACCAGCCGGTGCGGCGGAAGGCCCGCTTCGCGCAAGGCGTTGCGGATGCCGAGCACGGCGCCCGGGGCGTGGATCTGCAGGGGCGAAAGGTTGACCGCGATCGTGACGTTTTCCGGCCATTGTGCGGCTGCCTTGGCCGCCTGCGCGGTGATCCAGTTGCCCAGCGTGACGATGACGCCGGTTTCTTCCGCCACGGGAATGAATTCGTCGGGGCGCAGTTCGCCCTTTTCCGGGTGGAACCAGCGCACCAGCGCCTCGAAGCTGCGGATCTTCCCGGTGGCCAGATCAACGATCGGCTGGAAGAAGATCGACAGCTCATCCTTCTGGATCGCGGCGCGCAGTTCGGCCTCAATCTCGCGCCTGCGGATGAGGTCGCGGCTCATCGATTCGTTGAAGAAGCAGGTCTGGCCCCGGCCGTTCGACTTGGCGTGGTAAAGCGCCAGGTCGGCCGATTGCATCAGCTTGTCGGCATCGTCTCCGTCCTCGGGCAACACTGCGATGCCGAGCGAGGCGCGGACTTCCATCCGGTCGCCGTCGATCCGTACCGGGCGCATGATCTCGGCATGAACCTCGCTGGCGATGCGTTCGGCTTCCTGCCGGGTTTCGACTTCGCAGAAGACGATGAATTCATCGCCGCCGAAGCGGGCGACAATGGCGTTTTCCGGCGTGATTTCGCCCAGTCGCCGGGCGATCTGTCGCAGCAGGCGGTCACCCACGGCATGGCCCAGCAGGTCGTTCACTTCCTTGAACCGGTCAAGATCGACCCAGAACAGCGCCGCCCGGCGTCCTTCAGGCAAGGCCATGAGCTGTTCGACCAGTTCGTGGTTGAGGCCGGCCCGGTTGGTGAGCCCGGTC
>NCJP01000365.1 GCA_002278985.1 Erythrobacter sp. 34-65-8 | reverse complement strand
GCTTCCTTGTAGGCATAGCCTTCCACCATAACGAGCAGCACAGCTTCACGCTGGTCTTCGGGTAGCTTGCCGAGCGCGCGACCCACATTGGACAGCTCGACAGCGGCCTCCTGCCCGCCGTCGCCGCCAACTGACAGTCCTGCTTCCTCGGCCACGAACGTCTGGCCGCGCCTGCTGACCGCGCGGGTCTCGTCTATCCATGCGTTGCGCATAATTCGATACATCCAGCTGTCGAGCCGGGAACCAGCCGCCCATTTGTCGCGGTTGTTCAGGGCCCGTTCGATTGTCACCTGGCAAAGATCATCACCGTCGGGGGCATTGCCCGTCAGGCCGATTGCGAAGCGTCGCAACCGGGGAAGTAGGTCGAGCACCTGCTGTTCGAACGTTCGTTCCAGTGTCCTTGCCTTCTCTATGGGATTAAACGGCTGGCTCCATGCGTTTCATCCATCCTTAATCGAAAATACCTGATGAGACAGCCCATGCGCAGCTTGCTTGCCCTTATACTCGGACTTTGCGCCGCGATCGCACCCCTCCACGCGTATGCGCAGGTCGGGATCGGCGACGTGCAGATCGGTGTTCCGCGCACCGGCCCCATACTCGATCCCGTTCTCGATGACGTGTCCCGCGTCACCAGCAGGCTGGGACCGAGACATTGATGAGCTCGCGCAAGACCGGTTGCGCCGCATCGACAGGCTCGTGCGCCGCAATCGTGACGCGATAGAGCGTGACACTCTCGGCAATCCGGCGCGCCGCGGAGTGCTGGTGGTCATGGGCGCGGACGGCGCTTCGATCGCAGCGGCGGAGAGCGCAGGGTACAACGTAAATCAGCGCGAGCAGCTCGCGGAACTGGGGCTCGAAGTCATCACCTTCTCGCTCCCGCGAGGCACTTCTCTCGCCGAGGGTGAGCGTGAATTGCGCGACCTGATGCCCCAAGCGGAAGTGACTGTAGATAACCTGTATTTCCAAGCTGGAGGATCGACAGAAACCGTCAGCGCCCGCGAGAGGCGAGCTGCATCCTTCACGCAGGCCGGTGTCATTGTCGGCATGATCGACGGCGCTCCTCATTCTTCGCTAACGGTCGAGAACGTGCAAGGTTTTGCGCGCGGCGCCGGGCAAGCCAGCGATCACGGCAGTGCTGTTGCGTCCTTGCTGGAATCCGCCGGTGTTTCGCGCATCAAGGTTGCTGACGTTTACGGCAGCGATCCCGCAGGCGGGAACGTGATGGCAATAACGCGGGCCATGGCTTGGTT
>NCJP01000364.1 GCA_002278985.1 Erythrobacter sp. 34-65-8 | reverse complement strand
CGCGCGGGGGCAGCGCGGTCGGGCCAGTCGGCCGCCGCATAGGCCTGCGCAGCTGAAACCCGTGACTGCGCCAGTTTGCCCAGCCCCCGGCGGAATCGCCAGTCGGCAAACACTCAGGCGATCCCGCCCGCAAGGTTGCGCCGCAACGAATCCAGCCCGCGCCGGATGACCGAGAAACAGTCCTTCAGATGTTCGCGCTCAAGCGGCGAGAGGCTGTCAGGGGCAATGGCATTGTCAGCCCGCTGCCTTGCGCCAGCCTGCACCGCCTGGTGGGCGATCCGCAGTTCGTTGACGAAGGCCAGAGCATCGACCAGGCTTTCGCTGTCCTCGCCCGCCATGTAGCCGTGTTCGGCAAGCGCGCGCAGCCTCGCGACGGTTCCCACGGCGTCAATGCCGTGGGCCAGCGCCAGCGTCCGGGCAATGTCGACCACCGGCACCACCGCCTGTCCCTTGGCATCGAACACCTTTTCCCCGCTCTCGCTGCGGTCGAGCACCAGATTGCGGAAGATGCCCAGCGGCACTTTGCTGCGCTGGGCGTCACGCGCAAGATAACTGATGAAGATCCGGTTGGCGGCCGCAGCGGCGACGGTTTCCTGATGAAACCGCTGAACCAGCTGGCTCTCGCCATGGATGCAGCGCATGTCGAAGAAGATCGTTGCGCGCAGGATCGCGTCCTCATCCGGATTATCGATCCAGCGGGCATAGCGGGCCCGCCACTGCCCCAGCGTGAGGCGCTGGTCGGCGTTTTTGGCCATGATCCCGCCCTTGCAGTAGACGAAGCCGCAGGCATCGAGAATGTCGGAGATACGGGTGCCGAGCGCCTCGAAATAGGCCTCCTGCCCCGGCTCCATCGTATCGTCGATCACCAGGCCATTGTCCTGGTCGGAACCGATCAGCTGCTCCTCCCGCGCCAGCGAGCCGAACACAACCAGAGCGTAGGGCACCGGCGGTGGCCCCAGTTCGCGCTCGGCCAGTTGTGCCGCCCGGCGGTGAGCCGCCTCGCCAAGCGCAGAGGTCAGCCGGGCCATCTGCCCCGGCTGCATCCCGCTGCGGGCCATGGCGACGAAGTTTTCCGGGATGCGGCGTGCCGCAGCCGCAAGGGCTTCGGCATCCTGGGCCCGGGCAATCGACAGGCCATGATCGATCGCATTGTTGCCCAGGTGCGCGAGAATATCGGTCGCGCTCAGCATGCCGGCCGGCCTGCCCGCATCGTCAACCAGCGGCACATGGCGAAACCCGCCCGAGGCCATCAGCGCCACC
>NCJP01000110.1 GCA_002278985.1 Erythrobacter sp. 34-65-8 | reverse complement strand
CGTCGCCCAGCAGCCGGCGCAGGGTGCGGATGGCCTGGGTAAGCGCTTCGTCGGTCACGGGCACGCCGCGCCAGACCTGTTCCATGAAACGGTCCTTGGTGACCAGTTCGCCGTCTGCTTCGACCAGCAGGATCAGGGCATCGAGATAGCGGGCGTTGCAATCCAGCGGCGCCCCGTCGCGCAGCAGGCGGCGTTGGCGCGGATCAAGCCGGAACGGACCGAATTCGACAGCGGGGCTGCTCATTTCAGCAATTGCTCACTGTTCGCTCATGCCGCTCACCCCTTGCCGGTGCTTGATGGGCTTCCTGAACAAAGGAGACAAGACCATGAATGAACAAGGTTCAAGCCGTGCCCCGTTTTTCAATCGCTGGCGCGTTCTGGGATGGACGGCCATCGCCACATTGATCCTGTGGCCGGCGGTAGCCATGCTTTTCACGGGGGAAGTCAACTGGACCGGCGAGGACTTCGTCGCCGCCACGGTGATGCTTGGCGGGGTGGGCCTGGCGTTCGAAATGGCAGTCCGGGCGAGCGGCAGCTGGGCATATCGCGCGGGCAGTGCAGTGGCCTTGGGGCTGGGGCTGATGTTGCTCTGGGCCAATGCCGCAGTCGGGATTGTCGGAGATGAGGATGAACTGATCAACCTGTGGTTCAACCTGATCCCCCTGCTGGCACTGTTCGGGGCAATCGGGGCACGTTTCCGGGCCCGTGGGATGGCGGCAGCGATGATGGCGACAGCCACGGCGCAAGTGCTGGTGGGCGTGATTATGCAGCTTCAGGGCCATTTCACCTGGGTTTTCACGATCCTGTGGGCAGCCGGGTGGCTGTTCTCGGCCTGGCTGTTCCGCAAGGCAGGAAGGACCAGCTAGGCGCACAGCCCCTGCAGGAACCATTGGGGCGGGCCGCCGCGCCCGTCTCCGGCGAGGCCGAGGCGGTAGATCCAGTAGCGCCGTCCGGCCTCGTCCTCGATCCGGTAGTAATCGCGCAGCCGCGCCGCGCCGCGTTCGCGCCACCATTCCGGTGCGATCCGCTCCGGCCCTTCGACCCGGGCGACTTCGTGCACCTGCCCGCGCCAGCGGAACGAGCGCGGGTGCCCGTCCGGGCTGGCATAGAGCACCGCGATCGGTTCCGCCCGGTCGAGCAGCTTCAGCGGCCGGGCATGGAAACGCAGCTGTTCCTGCGTGGCGGGTTCGGGCGCGAGCGGCGGCTGCCAGCGCTGAGCGCGCTCAGGCACATGGCTGGCGTGGAGCACCGGGTGGCTGACAGCCTTGTCCCCCAGCCGCACCCGCAGCCGGTCAACCATGGCGGCAAGCGAGGTGCCATGCCGCTCCGCCGCAGCCTCGATATCGCCCTGGGTCATGGCGACAGGCTCGCACCAGCTGGCGCGCAGGCGGGCCAGCTCGATCCCCAGCCCGGCGTCGACATCGTCCAGGCGGCTGGCGAACAGGCGGGTGAGGTGCGCCGCATCGCGGCTCGCCGCCGCCAGTTCCAGCTGGCGCACCACCACCATCCCGTCGACCCGCCACAGGCCCAGCTCCAACCGCCGCACGCCCTGCCCGCGCCGCTCCAGCTCGCGCACCATGTCACCCGCCAGGTCGGTCATGACCTGGTCCAGCAGCGGGCGATGCCGGATCGGCTCCATCAGCCGCCGCTGGACCAGCGGCAGATCCTGCGCCGCCACCGGCAGCAGAGGCTCCGGCACCCGGCCCAGCAGTTGGTCGAGCCGCACCAGCGGGTTGGCGGAAGGCGACGTGCGGTTGCGAAACCGCCGCACCAGCGCATCGCGCCCGATACCCCACAGGTCGCCCAGCCGCTTGAGACCGAGGCGGCGCAGCACCGTCAGCACATCGTCATCAAGCCGCAGCGCGGCAACGGGCAGATCGGCCAGCGGGCGCGACCAGTCCCCGTCCGCCCCCAGGACCGCCCGCGCTGGCCCGTAATGCGCCAGCGCCCAGGCTGCCCCCGCCGTGGGCGCAATGGCGCAGCGCGCAGCCAGCTCGCGTCTGGCAAAGGCGGCCTGGACATCGGCCAGCAACCGCGCCTCGCCGCCGAACAGGTGGGCAACGCCGGTGACATCGACGAGCAGGCCATCCGGCGGGTCGAGCGCGCTCCACGGCCCCCAGCGCTGCCCCCACAGCGCCAGCTTCTCCAGCGCATCGCGGTCTCCCGCGGGATCGGTCGGCACGGCCCTGATGTGCGGACACAGGGCGCGGGCATCGGCCAGCCGCATCCCCCCTCGCGCACCCGCTTCGCGGGCAGCACGGTTGGCGGCATCGATCCGCGGGCCGTGGGCAGTGTCGGTAATGAGCACGACCGGCGCCGCATCCACGCCCTCGCCCGGCGTGCAACCCTCAGCCAGCCGCCAGCGATCGAGCGCCAGACGCGAAAGCCAAACCGAGAGGATACGGCGCCCCCGATTGTGCGGCGGGGGTTGCACCTGGCTTTGCGGGGCGGACAGCAAGGCTTTGTCCGTCATCATCGAGGGTCCATTCACCGGGGGGATGGTTGCGGGCACGGAATAACGTGGCGCGCCAGGCTGGGGGCCCCGGCGCGCGCGCATCCCAGGGCGACGCGGCTGAGGGGGCGGCGCGCACCTCCCATCGCATCCGGGCCGATGACAGGTCACGCGCGGCGTCCATCCGCACCAGCCATAGCGGCACGCCATGCTTTTCAGCAGCGAGGCTGAGCCGGCGCGAGGCGGTGAAATCGAGCGCGCGCGGATTTCCGCCCAGCTCTCCCACCACACAGGCCAGATCACGACAGCGCAGCCCCTCTTCCAGCGCGAACAGCGCATCCTCCGGCTTGTCGGCCGCGACATGGATCAGGCGGCCCTGCAGCCATGGCGGCAGGCCGGGACGATAGGGCCGCCCGCCCAGGCGGATTGCCGCGCGATCCTGCACCCACAACACGCAGCGGCGGTCCTCGGCCTCCTGCACCGCGTTGCCTGGGGCGTGGCTCAGCGCGTCGCGCACCAGGGCCAGCGCCAGCCCCGCCCCGCTTGCCGCACGTGAGCACGCGAAAATCTCGTTATGCAGCGCACCCTCCGCCAGGCCCGGCCTCCAGCCGGAGGCCTGCACGAAAGACAGCCCAAGGCTGCGGGATGAGCCGGGAAGGCCAAAAGAGGAAGCGGAACAGTCCATATGTTCCACTTATGTTCTATTCCGGACCGATTCGCAATTCGTCCGGTCCAACGCCTGTTCACAGCCTGCCCGGAACGGCGAGGCGGGCCATGGGTTGCCATCCCATAACCAGAAGGAGCAACCGATGAAGCACACCACCACCGATACCGCAGCCAAGGCCGATGAACTGAAGCAGACGTTCTGGCGCGAACTGGCCGGTTCCCCCTACCTTTTCCTGCAGCGGCAGGGGGACAGCACCAGCGCGGTGCCGATGAGCCCGCAGCTCGACAAGGATGCCGACAGCGCGATCTGGTTCTTCACTCACAAGCACAGCGCGTTCGCCGCACTCGGCCCGGTCACCGCTACCTTCGTCTCCAAGGGCCACGACATGTTCGCGCGCTTCGACGGCACACTGACAGTTGAACCGGACCGCGCCCGCTTCGAACAGTTCTGGAACAACTTCGTCGCCGCCTGGTACGATCAGGGCAAGGATGACCCCGACCTCCTGTTCCTGCGCATGGACCTGGGCCGGGCGGAAATCTGGAGCGGCGAGATGGGCCTGCTCGATACCGCGAAAATGGCCCTGGGCATGAACGTCCACGACAGCGCGGAAGAGCGCCACGTCCAGACCGCGCTCTGACCGAAACCGGGAGCAAGTGAGGCAAGGCCCGCCCCGTGGCGGCCTTGCCTCATTTTTACATCGGCAGCCTTACGCTGTCAGCGAAGGGAAAATCCCGACAATCAGAATGGCCAGCAGCGCCAGCGGGCACAGCCAGCAAACCAGGAACCGCCAGAACACATGCAGGCCGCCCGACAAGCCGTTTTCCGAATCCACCAACCGCCGGTTGGCAATCCAGCCCACGAAAATGCAGGTCAGCAGCGCAGTCACCGGCATGAACAGCTTGGCAGTGACGGTATCGAGCGTGTCGAGCACACCCATCCCTTCGAACATGGGCAGGAAGCCGAGTGGATGGAAGCCGGACAGCGCCCCGGTCGAGAGCGCCGAAAGCGCCCCAAGCAGGGCCGCGCCTGCGGTCACGATCCCCACGGCTGCCGGCCGCGAAAGCCCGAACCGGTCAATCACCCATGCCGAAGGCACTTCCATCAGCGCAACCGAACTTGTCAGGGCGGCAAAAGCCACCATGATGAAGAACGCCAGACCGATCAGCGAGCCGAAGGGAATTTCCTGGAAGGCGTGCGGCAAGGTCTGGAACATCAGACCAAGCCCGCCATTGGGCGTCAGCCCGGCAGCGAACACGATCGGGAAGATGCACAGGCCGGCAATCAGGGCCACCGCCGTATCGGAGGCACCGATGATGGCTGATGTCCCGGCCAGATTGACCTCGCGCCCGACATAGGCACCGTAGGTGACCATGCCGGCCACACCGAGCGAGAGCGAGAAGAACGCCTGGCCCACGGCGGCCAGCATGACCTCGCCAGTGAGCTTCTCCGGCTCGAAGGTGAACAAGTAGGCGAGTGTCTCCTTCATCGCGCCGCCGAACATCCCGTAGATCGTGATGCCGATCAGCAGAACGAAGAAGGTGGGCATGAGATAGACCGCAAGCTTCTCGATCCCGCCGGAAATCCCCCGCACCACGAAGGCCATGGTAATGCCGAGGAACAGCAGGTTGAGCGCCACAGTAACCGGGCCATTGGCGATCATGGCCGGGAACAGACCCTCGACCTCTGCGAAGGGCATGCCCTCGAAGGCTGGCCCGGAGATGCCAGCGCTGAACAGGTCGACCGTGAATGTGCCGATGTAGTAGAGCACCCACCCGCCCAGCACGCAGTAGAAGCTGAGCACCAGGAAAGCGGAGAACACCCCGAGCGAGGCGACAAGCTCCCAATACTTGGAACCGCCCGATTCCTGCGCCATCTTGCGATAGCTTTCCGGGGCTGCGGCCTGGCCGTGACGCCCGATCAGGGTTTCAGCAAGAAGCACTGGCAAGCCGATCAGCACGATGCACAGGATGTAGAAAAGGACGAATGCCCCGCCGCCATTGGCCCCGGCTTCGGCCGGGAAGCGGACAAGGTTACCCAGCCCCACCGCCGAACCGATTGCCGCCAGCAAGAAAGCCGTACGCGAAGTCCATCCGTCGCGCGATGCGCCACCGGCCGATGCTGCTACCATAGGTAAAATGATCCTCCCGATCGAAGGGGCGCTACCCCTTTGTTTCGCCATAGTGCAACGGAATTGCGCCCGCGCCAAGAGGGGATGCTTTGCCTTTCCCGCGCGGCGGCGCTAACCCCGCGCAATGTCCACAACCTTCCAGCTCGACACCGCGACCAGCCGCGCCAATCCCACCCCTTCGCCGATGAAGCGCCTGACGGTGCCGAAAATCCGCGCCCACAAGACCGGCGGCACCACGGCCGAGCCGCTGGTGATGCTGACCGCCTACACCGCCCGGCAGGCACAGCTGCTCGACGCCCATTGCGACATCCTGCTGGTCGGCGACTCGCTCGGCCAGGTTATTTACGGCCTGCCTTCGACCGTGCCGGTCACGCTGGAAATGATGGCCAACCATGGCGCTGCCGTGGTCCGGGGCAGCTATCATGCGGTGGTCGTGGTCGACATGCCGTTCGGCAGCTACGAAGCCTCGAAAGAGAAGGCCTTCGAAAGTGCATCCTGGCTGCTCAAGCAGACCGGCGCAGCGGCGGTGAAGCTGGAAGGCGGCGCGGCGATGGCCGAAACGGTCGCCTTCCTCAACCAGCGCGGCATCCCGGTCATGGGCCATGTCGGGCTGACCCCGCAGGCGGTCAACGTACTGAGTGGCTACATGGCACGCGGCCGCAGCGATGCCGAAGCG
>NCJP01000109.1 GCA_002278985.1 Erythrobacter sp. 34-65-8 | reverse complement strand
AGGCCGGCCCTGATAGCCCCAGATCGTATCATAGCCAAGCACAAGCACGGAAAAGGCCAGCACGGCTACGATGGTTCCCTTGATCGCCCCGAACCCGAACCCGAGCACCCGGTCAATCGGTCCAAGCATCGATGAACGGGAAGTCTCACCCATCCGTCCGGCGATCAGCTTCATCCCCGCATAAGGGATGAGGAGCAGCAGGGCGAAGGCCAGCAACCCGCTGGTCGTTTCGCCGCCCACCTGTTCAAGCAGGAACTCGTAGAGATCCGTATGGAGATACCGGATTGCCAGGACCGCCAGAATCCAGGCGGCGAGCGACAGGACCTCCTGCACGAACCCGCGCAGGAAACC
Source organism: Erythrobacter sp. 34-65-8 (assembly GCA_002278985.1). Taxonomy (GTDB): domain Bacteria; phylum Pseudomonadota; class Alphaproteobacteria; order Sphingomonadales; family Sphingomonadaceae; genus 34-65-8. The sequence goes on along the minus strand of NCJP01000109.1, from coordinate 5,577 downwards.
GCCAACCGCCGCTACACCGACGACGAAAAGGACAATAAGATCGAAACCGCTCATAGGGCTCCGGCAATTATGGGTTCGACATCACCCGGTCAACGAGATTGGCCAATTGCTTGAGCCCCCGGTAGTTAAGACCGGGTGAATGGCCGGTGGTATCCTCCGGGCCGTACCCCGTCTCGAAACCGAGCTTGCCCGCTTCGCGCAACCGCAGCGCGCCATGCGCGACCGGGCGTATCTCCCCGGCCAGCGAGACCTCGCCGAACCATACCGAACGCAGGTCAAGCGGCCGGTCCGCCAGCGCGGAAACAAGCGCGGCGGCCACGGCCAGGTCAGCCGCCGGATCGCTCAGCCGGTAACCACCTGCCACGTTGAGATAGACTTCGGCAGAACTGAAACTCAGCCCGCAGCGCGCCTCGAGCACGGCCAGCAGCATGGCCATACGCCCATTGTCCCACCCGACCACGGCGCGGCGCGGCGTCGCCCCGGACTGGAGCCGCACGATCAGCGCCTGGATTTCTACCAGCACCGGCCGGGTGCCTTCCAGCGCCGGAAAGACTGCACTTCCCGCCAACGGTGTCTCACGGCCTGAGAGGAACAACATGGACGGGTTGCCGACTTCGGCCAGCCCATGCCCTTCCATTGCGAAGACACCGATCTCGTCCACCGGGCCGAACCGGTTCTTGAGACTGCGCAGGATCCGGTACTGGTGGCTGCGCTCCCCCTCAAAGCTCATCACCACGTCAACCATGTGTTCCAGCACGCGCGGCCCGGCGATCGAACCGTCCTTGGTCACGTGGCCGACCAGCACCAGCGCGGCACCGCTTTCCTTGGCATAGCGGATCAGTTCGAACGCGCAGCCGCGCACCTGGCTTACCGTCCCCGGCGCGCCTTCGATGGTGTCGGAATACATGGTCTGGATCGAATCGATCACCAGCAGGGCGGGCGCGTCCATCGCCCCCAGCGTGGTCAGGATGTCACGCACGGAGGTTGCCGCCGCCAGCTGCACCGGCGCATCGGCCAGCCCCAGCCGCTCCGCCCGCAGCCGCACCTGGCCCGATGCTTCCTCGCCGCTGATATAGACCGTCTGCCCGCCGCTGCGGGCAATTCTGGCCGCCGCCTGCAACAGCAGGGTGGATTTGCCGATTCCCGGATCCCCCCCCATCAGGATGGCCGATCCCGGCACCAGACCGCCGCCCAGCGCCCGGTCGAATTCGGCCAGCCCCGTAGAGCGTCGGACCAGCGGCACCCCCGGTGCATCGAGCGCCACGAACTGCACCGGGCGGCCACCAGCGGAAAGATCATGTTTCTGCGAAAACACGGTGGCCGGAGCATCCTCCACCAGCGTGTTCCACTCCGCGCAATCGGCGCACTGCCCCTGCCAGCGGTGAGACACGCTGCCACAGGCCTGGCAGATATAGCGCTTCTTGGTCTTGGCCATCACCGCGATGTAATCGGAACATTAGTGGAACGCAATTGCCAAAGGCGGCTATCCCCGCCACAAGTGCATGATGCGCCAGAAGGAACTGCGGTTAGCCCTTGTCTGCTACGGCGGCGTCAGCCTCGCGGTCTACATGCACGGGGTGACCAAGGAGATCTGGAAACTGGCCCGTGCCAGCAAGGCATTCCATGCCGGATTGCCCCGCGCTTCGGGGGTGCAGGGCGTTTACCGGGACCTGCTGGGCCATATCGAGACCCGCGATGGCCTGCGCCTGCGAGTCTTGCCCGATATCCTGACCGGGGCCAGTGCAGGCGGGATCAATGCAGTGTTCCTCGCCCAGGCGATCCATTCCGGGCAATCGCTAGAACCCCTCACGGATATGTGGCTGAAGAATGCCGATGTAGACCGGTTGATGGCGCCCGACGCCCGGCCCCTGTGGCGCTTTGCCAAGCTGTGGGCACAGCCGGCCATTTCGTGGTTCCTGCGCCGGCCGGGCAATGTGGTGTCTGAAACGGTCTCGCCCGAAACCCGGGCCGAAGTGCGGCGCAAGGTTGCCCACTTCATGCGCGGGCGCTGGTTTGAACCGCCCTTCTCTGGCCAGGGGTTCGCTGCCCTCCTGCACGAGGCCCTGCTGGCCATGGCACAGGAACCGGCCGAGGCGCCCCTGCTGCCGCCCGGCCATCCGATCGACCTCTATGTCACGGCGACCGACTTTCACGGCCACAGCGAACGGCTGCGCCTGAACAGCCCGCCGGTGGTGGAAGAGAGCGAGCATCGCCTGCCGATCAGTTTCCGCACCGAAACGCCGGCCGAGTGGGGATTGCCGCTGGCCGATCCGCTTGAACTGACACTGGCGGCCCGGGCCACAGCCAGCTTTCCCGGCGCATTCCCGCCCGCACGGATCAGCGAGATTGACACTCTGGCCGGGCAGCACGACTCACGCTGGCAGGGGCGAGAGGCATTTCTGGCCCGGATCATGCCCGGGCACATCAAGGCGGGCAGTATCGAGCAACTGGCGCTGATCGATGGGTCGGTGTTGGTCAACAAGCCCTTCGATGGCGCCCTGGCTGCGCTGCACGGCCGCCCGGCTCAGCGCGAGGTTGACCGGCGGTTCGTCTATATCGATCCCAGGCCTGACCGGCAGGCGGCACAAGCCGAGGCTGGCGAGCGGCCAATCGGGTTCTTCGGGGCAATTTTCGGCGCGCTCTCAACCATTCCGCGCGAACAGCCGATCCGTGACAACCTCCACGCGCTGGAGCAGCAATCGCGCGAGGCCGAACGGCTGCGCCGCATGGTCGCTGCCCTGCGCCCGGAAGTCGAAAGCGCGGTCGAGCGGCTGTTCGGGCGCACCCTGTTCCTTGACCGGCCCACATCGCGCCGGCTTTCCGCGTGGCGGGGCAAGGCGCAGGTGGCAGCGGCAGAGCGGGCCGGTTTTGCCTTCCAGTCCTATGCCCAGGCCAAGTTCACCGGGATCGTCGAGCAACTGGCCGCAATGACCCATCGCGCCGCGCCGGGCCTCGATCTGCCCGACGCTCATCCGATTGCCGTGCGGCTGCGAACCGAGCTTGAGCATCGCGGGCTGGCCAGCCTGAGTACGCCGTCGGGCAGCGCCAGCGACGAGGCAATCGCGTTTTTCCGGGCGCATGATGTCGGCTTCCGCATTCGCCGCCTGCGCCTGCTGGCGCGGCGCCTTGCGCGGGACTGGGATGCCGACCCGGACCTTGACGATCTGGCCGTGGATCAGGCGCGAGATGCGATCTACTCCATCCTGGCGCTCTACCACGAACCGGACGACATGGCGCGGCTGGGGCCCGATTTTTCGGATGCGGCGGCTCATGTGATGGACAATCCCGGCGGGGTGCTCGACCTGCTGGCAGCCCGGCGACTGCTGCCCGAAACCGACACTGTGGCGGAAGAGCGGATGGCGCAGGCCCTTGAAGCCATGCCGAAGAACCTGCGCCGGCGGATGCTGCTGACCTACCTCGGCTTCCCGTTCTACGACATCGCCACGCTCACCCTCATGCGCAACGAGGTGATGACCGAGTTCGACCCGATAAAGGTCGACCGGATCAGCCCGGACGATGCCCGGAGTATCCGCGATGGCGGCACGCGGGCGACCTTGCGGGGCATCGAGTTCTACAACTTCGGGGCCTTCTTCAACCGGGGCTACCGGGAGAACGATTACCTCTGGGGCCGGCTCCACGGGGCGGAGCGGATGATCGATCTGGTCTGCTCCACTGTGGAACCGCCCCCGGACAGCGCCACCTGCATCGCCTTCAAGCGCGCCGCCTTCCTGGCTATTCTGGATGAGGAGGAAGGCCGCCTGAAGGCCGATCCCGACCTGCTGGTGAGAATCCGCGCCGAAGTTGAGGACCGGATGGCCTAGGTTCCGAAAGCGTTTTTGATCCGGTCAAAGAAGCCGCGGCTTTCGGGGCATTCGTCACCGGTTTCAGTCTCCCGGAACTGTTCGAGGATTTCCCGCTGCGCCTTGGTCAGCTTGGTCGGCGTTTCGACCTGGATTTCGACCACGAGATCACCCCGCCCGCGCCCTTGCAGCACCGGCATACCGGCACCGCGCTGGCGCAACTGCTTGCCGGACTGGATGCCGGCCGGAATATCGATCGTGTTGGTCTCGCCAGACAGGTCGGGAATGGTAACGCAGCCGCCCAGTGCAGCGGTGGTGAAACTGATCGGAACCCGCGTTGCCAGCGTCGTGCCCTCGCGCTGGAACACGCTGTGCGCCTTCACATGGATGAAGATGTACAGATCGCCCGGCGGCGCCCCGCGCGGCCCAGCCTCGCCCTTGCCTGACAGGCGGATCCGCGTACCGGTATCGACGCCCGGCGGAATATCGACCTTCAGCCCCTGCGGCTTGTCGACCCGCCCTTCCCCGCCGCAATCGCGGCACGGGCTCTCGAGCACTTCGCCGCGGCCGTGGCAATTGGGGCATGGCCGTTCAACCACGAAGAAGCCCTGCTTGGCCCGAACCTTGCCGTAACCGTTGCACAGCTTGCAGCCCCGCGTGCTGGTGCCCGGTGTCGCGCCGGAACCCTGGCAGGTGTCGCAGGATTGCGAGACTTCGATCTCGATCTCGCTCGACTTGCCGTGAAACGCCTCTTCCAGCGTCACTTCCATGTCGTAGCGCAAGTCCGCACCGCGGCGCGGCTGGGCCCGGCCCCCACCGCCGAATGCACTGCCGAAAATGGTCTCGAAAATATCGCCCAGGTCGCTGAAGTCGCCGCCATGATGGCCGCCGCCGGGGCCGCCGTTCTGGAAAGCGGCATGGCCAAACCGGTCATAGGCGGCACGCTTCTGCGGGTCCTTCAGGCAATCATAGGCCGAACTGATGGCCTTGAACTTCGCCTCCGAGTCGGCGCAGCCGGGATTACGGTCCGGGTGAAACTGCATCGCCAGGCGGCGGTAGGCGGACTTGATCGTGCGATCATCCGCATCCCGGCTCACTTCGAGCAGTTCGTAGAAATCGGTTTCGACCGAAGACATTGCGGTATCCCCTACTTCCGGCTGCCACCCCCGCAGGCGCGGGGGTCCAGGGGTTGTTCACCGCCCCGCAGGACGATGCCCATGGATTCCCGCCTGCACGGGAATGACAGCAGAAGTTTCAATCCGAAGAGCCTCAGCCCTTCTTGTCTTCGTCCACTTCGGAGAACTCGGCGTCGACCACGTCCTCCTTCGGTTCCTCGCTGGCACCAGCATCGCCACCTCCAGGCGAGGCCGAAGCCTGTTCCTGCTGGTAGATTTCCTGGCCCATCTTCATCGCCACTTCGGTGAGCGCCTGCGCCTTAGAATTGATTTCCCCGGCATCGTCGCCTTCGAGCGCCGTCTTGGTTTCAGCAATGGCGGCTTCGACCTGCGCCTTGAGATCGGCGCTGATCTTGTCGCCGTGCTCGGCCAGCTGCTTTTCGGTCGCGTGGACCAGGCTGTCAGCCTGGTTGCGGGCCTCGGCCTTTTCGCGGCGCTGCTTGTCTTCCTCGGCGAATTTCTCCGCATCCTTGACCATCTGGTCGATGTCAGCGTCGGTCAGGCCGCCAGAGGCCTGGATACGGATCTGCTGTTCCTTGCCCGTGCCCTTGTCCTTGGCGCTGACGTTGACAATGCCGTTGGCATCGATGTCGAAGGTGACC
>NCJP01000108.1 GCA_002278985.1 Erythrobacter sp. 34-65-8 | reverse complement strand
CTGGTGGTGGTGCCGCTGGCCCAGTCGGACGAAAAGCGCCAGCGCGCCGCCTACCCCGGACTGGACCTGGCCGTGGACCATCGCCGGGTGGAGGACATCGCCCCGGACTCCGCCCCCGGCTGGCTCGCAGACGCGCTCAAGCCAGCTGATTGAACGCGGCGATCGAGCTTTCCAGCATCCTCTGGGCACGGTCGCGCGCGGCCGTTTCGGGCAAGCCGAGCGACCGGGCCAGCGCCGATCCGATCAGGGCATCGCCCATTGCCATCAGTACCAGCGCCAGGGTGTCCTCGTGCACCCGCATGGCTTCGCCAGTGTGGGTTGCTTCATCCTGGGCGATCTCGTCGACCAGCTGGTGAATCGTCTCGACGATGGGCGAAAGGGCGTCTTCGTTGCCGGTCAGGATCATCCAGCTCGCAAGCGCGCCGGCCCCTTCCTTGTCAAAGGCATCGAACGCCAGATCGACCACTTCGCGCGGGGAGCCGAGGCCCGCACGGGTCGCCCGCACGGCATCCCTGATCGACTCGCACACGGTCTCTGCGAGATGCCGGGCCAACTCCTTCTGGAGCCCTGATGCCGAACCGAAATGGTGCAGCAGATTGGCGTGTGTGCGCCCGATCCGGCCGGCGACGGCCTTGAGCGTTACGGACTGAGGCCCGGTTTCGATCAGAAGGCTGCGCGCCGCCTGAAGCGCCGCCGTACGGGATTCTTCAGGGGTCCAGCGCTTGCGACTTGCCATGGAAATCTATGCCTAATAGTATGTTAATCTATGGGTGACCAAACAAAGCTCGACCTAGAGCGCGCGCAGCCGCTCGGCAAGTCAACTGTCGCTGGCGGGAGCGCCACGCCGGAAGAACATGCCCTGATCATCCGTGACCAGCGGTTTGACCGCGATCACCTTGTTCCGCGCTGGTGGCATTCGAATGATCCAGTGGCGACCGCGTGGTACAATTCGGTTTCGGCCAGCCTGCCCCGGGGCGAAGCGTTCTTTATCGACACCCTCAAGGCTTTCCGGGCCGACCTGCCGCCCAAGCTGGCGGCAGAGGTCAAGGCCTTCACCCGGCAGGAAGTGAACCACACCCGCGAACATGTCGCGTTCAACCGGATCGTGCAGGACCATGGCTACGATGTCGAAAGCATCGACCAGGGCATCCATGCCATGCTTGAACTGACCGCTGGCCGCCCGCCCGAATTCAACCTGGCGGTCACCATCGCGCTCGAGCATTTCGCCGCCGTGATCAGCCGCCAGCTGCTGGTGCATCCGGAATACCTCGCCGGGGCCGACCCGGTCGCGGCCGACGTCTGGCGCTGGCATGCGACCGAGGAGATCGAGCACAAGGGGCTGGTCTATGACGTATTTCTCCACGCCACCCGCGAATGGAGCGCGTGGAAACGGTGGAAGGTCCGCTCGCTGATCGCCGTGCTGATCACGAAGAAGTATTTCGGCAACCGCATCCGCGACGCCATCGGCCTGCTGGAGCAGGACGGTTTCAGCCGCAAGCAGGCGCGGCGCAAGCTCTATGCTTTCCTGTGGTGGAAGCCGGGGATGATGCGGCGGATGTTCGGCGAATGGGCCGCGATCCTGATGCCGGGGTTCCATCCGTGGAAGCTGGATGACCGGGCGCTGATCGCCAGGTTCGACAGCCCTTATGCCGATGCGGTGATGCCCGCCGAATAGCGCGGCCAACCAGGTAACCGAACGTTATTGACATCAATGTAAGTAGTCCATACTTACATTGATGTCAGTATTGATTCGGAGTATCACATGAACGCCCCCGTCCAGATCGACCTTGACCGCCGCGAGTCCGCCCCCACGCCGTCGGACCTTGACATCACCGTGCGGGACGAGCGTTTCAACCGCAACACCACCCCCAATCGCTGGTGGGCAGGCGAGCCGTTCGGCACCGCCTGGCACAACGCGCTGTCCGCCACCTTCCCGCGCGGCGAGGCGTTCTTCATCGAAGCCGTCAAAGCCCACCGTGAAGGTGCTGGCCCCAAGCTCGATGCCGAGATCCGGGCTTTCGTCCGGCAAGAAATCAATCACACCCGCGAACACATCGCCTTCAACAAGCTGGCCGAAAGCCACGGCTATGACATCAAGACGATCGACAAGCGGGTCGAGGAAATGCTCGCTCTGACCAAGGATCGCCCGGCCATCGTCAACCTCGCCGCGACCATGGCACTGGAACACTACACCGCGATGATGGCGCACGAATTCCTCGCCAACCCCAAGCACTTCGACAAGGCCGACCCCGAAGTGCGTGCCATGTGGAAATGGCACGCAATCGAGGAAGTCGAGCACAAGGGCGTTGCGTTCGACACCTGGAACCACGCTACGCAGGGCTGGACGCCCTGGCGCCGGTGGAAGGTACGCAACCTGATGATGCTGATCGTCAGCGTGAACTTCCTGCGCAACCGCTGGCAGGACAGCCTGAACCTGCTGGCGCAGGATGGGATCACCGGCAGCAAGGCGCGGATCGGCCTGCTCAGGTACCTGCTCTGGTCGCCGGGCGTGCTGCGCCGCATCTTCCCCGCGTGGCTGGCCTACTTCAAGCCCGGCTTCCACCCCTGGGATCATGACGACCGCGCGCTGATCCGCAAGTACGAGGGCGAATTCAGCGATGCGCTGATGCCGGCTGAGTAAGCGTCTGCAGGATCAAAAGGCCCCCGCCGTTCCGGGGGCCTTTTTCATGCCGCGCGTTGCATGACCGAATCTTCGGCCACCAGGTCCAGTGCGTACTCCACCGTCATGGCAGCTGCACCACGCCCGAGACTGGCGCGCTCGCGCCTGACCCCGGTCGGCGCAAAGCCGATTTTCTGCAGCACCCGGCCCGATGCCGGATTGTCGATGAAATGGCTCGCTGTGAGGTGCGTATGGCCGAGCATCCGGACAATCTCGCGCATTGCCCGTCCGGCTTCCGTGCCATAGCCACGGCCCCAGTGCGGGCGGGCGATCCAGTAACCCAGATCGGCCCCGGCATCGCCCGGATCAATCCCGATGCAACCGATCAGCGCCCCGCCGTCTGCAAGGGTTATGGCCAGCCTGGGAAAGTGCAGTTCGGCAGGCAGCGCGACAAACGCCTGCGCATGTTCCGCCTCGTAGGGCCAGGGCGCACTGGCCAGATGGCGGACGATCGCTTCGTCAGCGATCCCCTGAAAAACGGCGCCCCAGTCCTCGGGCCAGAACGGCCTCAGCAGCAACCTTTCACTGCGATGAAACATGGCCTTCTCTCCTCATCGCCCCGCACCTGCCCCGCTAGAGGCAGTGCGTGACACTTGCGTGGCGGCGAAACATTGTTTCGCCGATGCGTGAGGGAGATACGACAAGAGGGAGACGGGCCCCCTGATTACCAGGAAAGCCCCATCTCCCTCTTCGTCTGCCGGTGCCTGTGGCCCGGCTGGGACCGTCCTGTCTGGACGATCCCGTTATCGGATCATCCGGTTATTCGGCTGCTTCGGCAAGCATGTCGACCGATACGAACTTTCGGCCGAGTTTACCCTTGTGGAAGCGAACCACGCCGTCGTTCAGCGCGAACAGCGTATGGTCCTTGCCCATGCCCACGTTGGAGCCCGGGTAAAACTTGGTGCCACGCTGGCGCACGATGATGTTGCCGGCAATCACGCCTTCGCTGCCGAACTTCTTGACGCCAAGGCGACGACCGGCCGAATCACGACCGTTGCGCGACGAACCGCCTGCTTTCTTATGTGCCATCGTCGGGTCTCCTTAATTCGCGCTGTCAGCTGCGGGGTCGGCCTTGGGCGCGGCCTTCTTGGCCGGAGCCTTCTTGGCGGCCGGCTTCTTGGCAGCAGCCTTCGTCTCGACTGCCGGGGCTTCGGCGGCAGGCGCTTCTGCCGGGGCCGCTTCCTTCTTGGGGGCAGCAGCCTTCTTTTCAGCCTTCGAATCGCCCACGGCCATGATCCGCAGCAGGGTCATCTGCTGGCGGTGGCCATTCTTGCGGCGATAGTTGTGCCGGCGACGCTTTTTGAAGACGATCACCTTCTCGCTCTTCGCCTGAGCGATGATTTCCGCCGAAACGGTCACCTTCGAGGCGTCAGCCAGGCTTTCGCCTTCGCCGGCGAGCAGGACATCGCCCAGCGTAACCGTGTCGCCGGCTTCGCCAGCGAGCTTTTCAACGGCAATCTTGTCTCCGGCGGCAACCCGGTATTGTTTGCCGCCCGTGCGCACAACTGCGAACATGGTGAGTATCTCTCGTATCGTGTTGCTGTGCCGCCTTCATGGATGAAAACGGCAAGTCCGCGCCACCACGTTGTGCGATGGTGCGGGAAGATGGGTGCCGTTAGGGGAAACACCTTTCCAAGTCAACGCCGCGCCGTTCCTTTTTTGCCGCAGGGTGGCAAGCGCCCTCCGGTGTGCTAAACGGCCCTCATGCGTCGCGCCCCCTGCATGATGGCCCTGATAGCGGCCCCGTTCTTCCTGACCGCCTGTGCCGGTGGCAGCGCCCGATACCCGTCGCTGGAAATACGCCCCGCCGAGCGGGCCGAGGGCAGCTTCGCCGTAGCCGGCGGGGGAGCGTCGACTCTGACCGAGGCCCCGATGCCGGAAGGCACCCTTGCCCGCCTGGGCGAGCTGGAAGCGCGGGCACGGGCCGCCCATTCCCGCTTTGTTGCACGCGCGCCGGCGGCCGGCTCCCTGGTCGAAGCGGGCCGGGGTGCCGATGTCAGTGACAACCGCTGGGGTGCCGCGCAGATCGCGCTGGCAGACCTTGATGGCATTCGCAGCGAAACCGCGGTGGCGCTGGGCGATCTCGACCTGCTCTATGTCGATGCCACGCTCGCCTTTACCGAGCGTGATGCAATCGGCCGCACCCGGGCCGGCATCGTCGCCCTCATTGCCGAGGAAGACCGCATTCTCGCCGGACTGCGAGCGAGGGCCGCACCATGAATCTCTCCTGCTCGACCTGCCCGGTGAAGGAACGGGCCGCCTGCTCGGTTCTCGGCGATGAGGACCGGGATATCATGGCTCGCGCGGGGCGCACCCGCATTCTCCAGAAGGGCGAGATGCTGTTTGCCGCCGGAGATGAGGACACGGCCTGCGCCACATTGCTCAGCGGGGCCCTCAAAGTCGCGTCGGTGAGCGAAGAAGGCGAAGAGCAGATCCTCGCGCTCGTCCACCCTGCGGGGTTCATCGGCGAGATGTTCCGGCCTTTCTCCCAGTTCGACGTGGTGGCGCTTACCGAAAGCAGGCTGTGCGTTTTTGCCCGCAGCGACATGGAACATGCGCTCGAGCGTTATCCCGCCCTGGCCCTGGCCCTCTTGCGCCGCTCGCAGGAGGACCTCCACGCCACGCGCGAGCTTCTGTCGATGGCTGGCCGCGGTTCCGCAACGCAGAAGGTCGCCGCGCTGGTGCTGGCGATGGCCCATGCGGCGAGCGATTCGCCCTGTCACCCGACCGCGCGATTCGATCTGCCTCTGACCCGTGGAGAGATGGCCAACATGCTGGGCCTGACGATCGAGACAGTCAGCCGGCAGCTGACCAGGCTCGAACGTGATGGCGTGCTCCGGAAGGCCGGTACGCGCGGGATCGAATTGCTCGATCCCGCGCACCTGGCGATGCTGTCCGGTCGGGAGGGCGTCTAGAACTCCGCCGCCGAGGGCGGCAAAGCCCCGGATCATGGACCGCACCGTCAGGATAAACCTGACGTTGTCGCCGGACCGCGCCGCTCACCCCCGTGCATACGGCGCCAGTTCCGGCGACCCCTGCTGTTTGCCTGATGCGGCAATCCGCCACATTGACCAAAGTCAAACCGGGCGCGGTTTCTCCCAGCGCGCCAGATCGGCATAATCGTCGGCGCGCGGCTCGATCCAGTGCCAGCCGCCCCCTGCTTCGGCGCCACGCTTTTCGCGCTTCCAGAACCAGGCCGCGCTCTTGAGGTGGTCCATGCAGAAATCGACTGCATCGATCGCATCGCGCCGGTGCAGCGCGGCTGCTG
>NCJP01000363.1 GCA_002278985.1 Erythrobacter sp. 34-65-8 | reverse complement strand
CTCCGGCGCCTTGATGTCCTCGAGGTTGATGCCGCCGAAGGACGGCCCGAGGTAGCGCACGCTGTTGACGAACGCGTCCGCGTCCTCCGTGTCGACCTCGAGGTCGATGGAATCGACGTCGGCGAAGCGCTTGAACAGCACCGCCTTGCCTTCCATCACCGGCTTGGATGCTAACGCGCCGAGATTGCCCATGCCGAGAATCGCAGTGCCATTGGAAATCACCGCCACCAGGTTGGAACGCGCGGTGTAACGCGCTGCATTGGCCGGATCATCGGCAATCGCCTGCACCGGCGCAGCCACGCCAGGGGAATAGGCCAGCGACAGATCGCGCTGGGTCGCCATTGGCTTGGACGCGATAATCTCGATCTTACCCGGCCGGATTGTTTCGTGGTAAAACAGGGCTTCGCGCTCGGTAAACCCCTGTTGCTTTTCGTCAGCCACGCTCAATATCCTCTTGTCAATGCGCTTTCCCGGCGCGTTTAGCGACGCTGGGTGCGAAGCGATAGGGGAAAGGCGACATTCGCCCCTTCCCGAATCGAGGCGCGCCAGCTTTACCCATGGACATGGCCGGCTCATCCACCCCCATGATGGAACAATATCACGCGCTTAAGCGCGAGGCAGATGGGTGCCTGCTGTTTTACAGAATGGGCGATTTCTTCGAGCTGTTTTTCGACGATGCGAAGATTGCCGCGGATATTCTGGACATCGCCCTGACCGCACGCGGCAAGGATAGCGGCGATCCGGTGCCGATGTGCGGCGTTCCGGTGCATTCGGCGGAAGGATATCTGGCACGGCTGATCAGAGCCGGGTGCAGGGTAGCTATTGCCGAACAGGTCGAGACACCCGACGAAGCCAAGGCCCGCGCCCGCCGCGAAGGCAAGCCATCCTCCAAAGTTCTGGTGAAACGCGACATCGTGCGCTTTGTCACCGCAGGGACGCTGACGGAAGAAGCGCTGCTGGAACCCCGCCGGGCCAATGTCCTCGCGGCAGCCTGCGAATTGCGCGGCACTATCGGCCTTGCCAGCTGCGACATTTCGACCGGGCAAATGGTGCTGGAAAGTTGTGAACCGGCGGCGCTGGCGGCATCGCTGGCGCGTATCGGGGCAAGCGAAGTGGTCGGGCCCGAAGGGTGGGACGCAGCGCCGCCTGCCATGATCGAACGGTCGCGTTCCACCTTCGCCAGCGAGGAAGGGGAGCGTCAGCTCAAAGCCATTCACGAAGTGGGCACGCTGGATGCGTTTGGTGATTTCGACCGGGCCATGCTGGAGGCGGCGTTCT
>NCJP01000362.1 GCA_002278985.1 Erythrobacter sp. 34-65-8 | reverse complement strand
GGCCATTTCGCGGCCACGGAAACGCAGGGTCAGCTTCACCTTGTCGCCGTTTTCGATGAACTTGGTCACGCTGCGCATTTTCACATCGTAATCGTGGTCATCGATGTTCGGACGCATCTTGATCTCCTTGATCTCCTGCGTCTTCTGCGTCTTGCGGGCGAGGTTGGCCTTCTTCTGGGCCTCGTAACGGAACTTGCCGACATCGAGGAACTTGCACACCGGCGGATCGGCGTTGGGCGAGACTTCGACCAGGTTAAGGCCAAGCTCTGCGGCCTGTTCGATGGCTTCGCGGGTGTACATGACACCAAGGTTTTCGCCCTCATGGTCAATCACGCGGACCTTGGGCACCTGGATCATCTGGTCAAAGCGCGGACCGCTCTTGACGGGCGGCTGCAACATGCGCCGGGGTGGACGGGCTATGGGTTTATCTCCTGAAGCTTCGGACAATAGTGCGGGCTATCTAGGCGGGTCATTGCGGATTCGCCAGCCTCAATGATCACGCAGCGGCGCGCCATAGCGGGAATTGTGCCAGCTTGCGACCTGCGGGCAGCACCGCATCGATGCTCCGGGCAGGCTGGAGCGCATCGAGAATCTCACGCGCGCCTGCATCCATACCTCCGGTCAAAGCGCCGAAGGCCGGCAAGATCATCCGCTCGCCGCCCGCCGCATCACGCCCGATGACCGCGCAGGGGCGGGCCAGGGCACGTCCGCGCACGGTCAGCCGCAGCTTGGGGTGGAAGTGGCCCGACAGTTCGGCCCGGCTCTCGCCCGGCTGTGCGATGTGCCGCAGGACAATCCCTCCGACCGGCAGTTCGTCAAGCACTGTGCCGCCGATGGTCGGTGGCAGGGTCTCATCGTGGTTGCCGGTTATCCATACCCATTCCGTCACCCGGGTGAGGGCGGCAAGCATCCCGGCGGCGTGGGGTTCCAGCCGGGTGGCGCCGGCCTGGTCGTGGAAATTGCTGGCCTGCACCTGCCCGTTGACGATGTCAATCTGGCCATAGAGCGCGGCCGATAGGCCGAACACAATGCCGCTTTCCAGCTGTTGCACGATCAGCTGCGGGTTCACCGGCGTGCCGCAGTCGATGGTGCACCACACCCGGTGCACCTGGATGCTGTTGTCGGCCCGCACGGAAACCTCGGCCACCTGCGCCACCACCGAGCCAAACGACTCGTGCAGCGCCACGCCGCGTGCGCGCCCTGGCGCGGCAGGCTGGCCCCAGTTGCTCATGCTGGCCACTTTCTGCAGCACCGCCAGGTGGCGCGGGTGCCGCTGCAG
>NCJP01000107.1 GCA_002278985.1 Erythrobacter sp. 34-65-8 | reverse complement strand
GCGCATCGAAGGCCGGAGTGCGGGTATGGGCGACACGCTCAGTCATATGCTTCGCGGAACCTCTTGACGACGCGCAAGGCGATGAAATTGAGTGCGAGCGTGACCATGAACAGGACGAAGCCCAGCGCAAAAGCGCTGAGCGTGGCCGGATGGTCGAAACTGCCTTCGCCGGTCAGCATGGCGACAATCTGTACCGTCACGGTGGTCATCGCTTCCAGCGGGTTGGCGCTGAGGTTGGCGGCGGTTGACGCCGCCATGACCACGATCATGGTTTCGCCAATCGCCCGGCTGATGGCGAGCATGACGCCCGCGACGATCCCCGGCAGCGCTGCCGGGATCAGCACCCGGCGGATTGTTTCGGACGTCGTCGCGCCCATCGCAAGGCTGCCGTCTCGCATGGCCTGGGGCACGGCGGTAATCGAATCGTCAGCCATCGAGGAGACGAACGGGATGATCATCACCCCCATCACAACGCCGGCCGCCAGTGCGCTTTCGCTCGACGGGTTGGACATGCCCGCTGCCAGCGCGAGATCGCGGATGGCCGGCGCAACGGTCAGTGCGGCGAAATAGCCGTAGACGACAGTGGGTACGCCGGCGAGGATTTCCAGCATCGGCTTGACCCAGGCGCGGACCCGCGGATCGGCATATTGGGTGAGATAGATTGCGCTCATCAGGCCGAGCGGAATGGCGACGATCATGGCGATGATCGCGCCGATGAAGATGGTGCCCCAAAACAGCGGGATGGCGCCATAACGCGATCCGTCGGGACTTTCAGCATTGGCCATCGGGTCCGGGGCCCAATGGGTGCCGAACAGGAAATCGATCGGGCTGACCATGCCGAAGAAACGCGCCGTTTCGAACACAAGGCTGGCGAAGATGCCCAGCGTGGTCAGGATCGCCACCAGCGAGGCCACCAGCAGGAGCACCATCACCGCACGTTCGACCCGTGTCCGTGCCGTAAAACCCGGGTTGAGGCGCAGGAATGCCCAGGCACCGGCGGCAAAGGCGATCAGCACGGTCACAGCCATGCCGATCAGATTAAACTGCCCGATCGCCTCGCGAAAAGGTTCGATCAGACCCTGCGCTTCGGGATTGAAGACGGCCGGGGCGGCACCTGTCGCCACGGCGCGGGCCTCGGCCAGGATCGAGTCGCGCTTGAAGCCGAACTCGGGCAGCAGGTTGGCTGCATCGCTCGCCAGCACTGACTGGAGCACCAGTTGCGGCGCGACATTCGACCAGATCGTCAGAAACACCAGCGCAGGCACGGCCACCCACAGGGCAACGTACCATGCGTGGTAATTGGGCAGGGACTTCAGCGCGCGGGCGCCGTGTTCGCGCTGGAACGACCATGCCCGGGCGCGTGCAGCCAGCCAGGCGGCCAGGGCAAGCCCCAGTACCAGCAGAAGGAGGAGGGTCACAGACATCAGGCGATGGTTATCCCTTGCGCAACCCGGGTTGCGCAGGCGGTGGCTGTCGTGCTGGTGAGGCGAAATTCGGAAAAGGTCATCAGGCTCACGATTGCTGCGACGGGAGCGAATCCGCCCACTCGTCCGTGCTGATAGTGGATGACACTATCATGACAAGGGTTCCGCATCCGCCTTTACCACCGGAAAGCGAACCGTCACACTGGTTCCGTCACCGAGGACACTTGCAATGTCCAATCGTGCGCGATGCCGCTCCGCGATATGCTTCACGATGGCAAGGCCCAGACCCGTCCCGCCCGAGGCACGGCTCCGGCCAGGATCGGTGCGATAGAAGCGCCGGGTAAGGTGGGGCAGGTGTTCGGGCGCAATGCCATCACCGAAATCGCGCACGGTCAGACGGGCATCGCCGCTCGGGGCTTCGTCGAGCGTGACCACCACCGATTCGCTGTCCGCGCCATACTTCAAGGCGTTATCGACCAGATTGCGCACCAGCTGCTCGATCTGGCGCGGGTCACCTTCGATGGAGAAATCCTGCTCCCCCTCGATCAGCAGGCGGTGCTGCCGGTCAGGCCCGGCGGCGTCCTTTGCAGCCCGCACCACGTGCTGGCGAAGCGCAATCGTCTGCCCCGGCGCATCGTGCTTTTCCGCTTCGACGCGGGAGAGGGACATCAGGTCGCTGACCAGGCTTTGCAGGCGATTGGCTTCGGACAGGATCGTCTTGAGAAAACGCGCACGCGTATCGGAAGAAAGATCGCCATCATCTTCCATCAGCGTCTCGACATAGCCGATGATCGAGGCCAGCGGGGTGCGCAGTTCGTGGCTGGCATTGGCGACGAAATCCGTATGGGCGCGGCTGATATCCGCCTCGCCGGTCATGTTGACCAGTTCCACCACGCTCAGGGTCTCGGACAGGAGCTGCAGGTTGAGCCGCCAGATGTCGCGGCGGCGGACCAGTCCCCGGACGGTGGCAGAGCCGTTCTTCGCGCGGTCGAGCAGTTTGATCGCGGCAGGCTGGCGGAACACCACACGCGCATCCTGGCCCAGGATATGCTGCCCCAGTGCTTCGCGGGCACTGCGGTTGGCCACCGTGACCCGGCCTTTTTCGATCAGCAGGACAGGCGCGCTGGAATTCTCGATCAGTCCGCTCATCCGGTCACGGCTGATGGGGGGATCGTCGGTCCGTTCGCGCGCGGGCGGGGGATTGCTGCCGGCCAGCCACAGCGTGCCCAGCCAGACCAGCAGGATCACCGCGCTCAGCCACAGCCCGACCCCGGCGGCCCAGATGGAAACCGCGGTCAGCAGCGCAATCAGCAGGCCTGCCAGGGGAAGGGGCGAGCGGGGCTCCATCACGGGGCGCTTTAGCCATTGGAACATGACTGCGCCAAGACAGAATCGCCTTGGCTCTTGTCAGTTGCAGAAATGCCGGGATTTGCGCCACCGTGGTGACCCCTACGGGAATCGAACCCGTGTTTCAGCCGTGAAAGGGCCGCGTCCTAACCGCTAGACGAAGGGGCCAGTGCCGATATCGGCCGGTGGCGTGGCGGGGCCATTAGCATGCGGCGCGCACCGGTCAACCCCGCATTGCCGCCGCTCTTCACAAAGTCGTCTCAATCGGCCCAGGCCGCGTCTTCCAGATGAAGCTCCGCTGCCGGGCGGCTGCCCCAATCGTCCAGCTTGACCCGTCCGGCCAGCCACAGCGGCCGGTTGCGGGCACCATGCAGCAATGTCTGGCCCAGTTCGGTTTCCGCCGCGCGAAAAGCAATCGCCTTGAACGAGCGCCCGTCCTTGCCGCCGGCGATCAGGCGGAGATGATCTGTGCCGACGATGTCGGCCTTGATCAGCCGCACCGGCCCCACGGCAACGCGCGGGCCGGGCCAGCCAACACCATACGGCCCCGCGCTTTCCAGCGATTCGACCAGCTCGGGCGTCAACCCACCCGGGGCAAGGGCAAGGTCGCACGCGACGATCTGTTCTGCCACTGCCCGTTCGACCGCGCGGGACAGGTGCGAATCGATCCAGTCCGTGAATTCGCCGAGACGCTCGGCTGAAATGGTAAGCCCGGCTGCCATGGCATGTCCGCCGCCAGCCACCAGCAGGCCTTGCTCGCGCGCGGCGATGATGGCCGCACCCAGATCAACGCCAGATATGGAACGACCGGAGCCTTTGCCGAGGTTGCCGTCATCATCGAGCGCGATCACCAGCGATGGCTTGCCGGTTTTCTCCTTGATCCGTCCGGCCACGATCCCGATCACCCCGGGGTGCCAGCCGCGCCCGGATACCAGATGCACGGCCGATGGCCTGCGCCTCGCCGGGATCTTCAGTGGTCAGCAGGCGCACCCCCAGGGTCGATTCGCCAACCCGTCCGCCGGCGTTGATTCTGGGGCCCAGGGCAAAGCCCAGATCGCTGCACTTGGGCGCGCGGGTCAGGCGGCTGGCGTCAATCAGCGCCGCCATCCCGGTGCCTTCGCGGCGGGCCATCACCTTGAGGCCTTGGGCCACGAAAGCGCGGTTCAAGCCGTGCAGGGCCGCGACATCCGCTACCGTGCCCAGCGCCACCAGATCGAGCAGGCCCATCAGTGACGGTTCCTTGCGTTCGCTGAAATATCCGCGCTGGCGCAGCGTCCTCACCAGCGCCACCGCCAGCAGGAAAGCGACGCCCACAGCCGCCAGATGGCCATGCGCGGCACCTTCGTCGCACTCATCGAGCCGGTTGGGATTGACCAGAGCCGCCGCGCGCGGGAGCTCAGGCGAGCATTTGTGATGATCGACCACGATCACGTCGACCCCGGCGTCATGCGCCATCTGCAGTGCCTCGTGCGCCATTGCGCCGCAATCGACCGTGACGATCAGGCTGCTGCCGTCCTGTGCAATGCGGACCAGCGCCTCGCCTGAGGGGCCGTATCCCTCCAGCAGGCGGTCGGGGATGTAGTAGCGGGCGTCGTGGCCCAGCATCCGCAGCAGGCGTATCATCAGCGCGGCGCTGGTTGCGCCATCGACATCGTAGTCACCATAGACGGTGACGGTTTCTCCGGTCAGCACGGCCTGCGCCAGGCGTTCGGCGGCGGAGTCCATGTCGCGGAACAGCGAAGGGTCGGGCAGGAAATCGCGCAAGGTGGGATTGCGGTGCCGCTCGATATCGTCCGGCGCCACCCCGCGCGAAAGCAGCAGCTGGCGCACGATGTCATTGCCGAGGTCCCGGGCGTCGGCGCCCAGTTCCATGTTACCGCCCCGCCAGTGCCAGGCCTTGCCCGTGATCGAGCGCGAGACACCGAAAACAGGGGCGATGGAGCGAGAGGCCATGGCGACCCTCTAGCCCGGCTTGGGCCAACGGGCAAACGCGGGGCGGTTGACAAGTGGTAGCATCGAACGAAGCTCGGCGGATGGGAAAGACCGATCCGCACCTCCTGATCGCATGGCACAGCCGGACCGGTGCATCGCAGGCGCTGGCTCAGGCTGCTGCCAGCGGTGCCGGGGAGAGGGCGCGCCTGATTGCCTGCGACCAGGTCGCGTTTGACGATTTCCTCGCCGCGTCCGGATACCTGTTCGTCTGCCCCGAAAACCTGGGCACGATGAGCGGCTTGATGAAAGACATGTTCGACCGGTGCTATTACCCGGTGCTGGGCCGGATCGAGGGGCGGGGCTATGCCACGATCATCGCCGCCGGGTCGGACGGCGAGGGCGCGCAGCGCCAGATCGACCGCATCGCAACAGGCTGGCGCCTGAGGCGGATTGCCGAGCCGGCCATTGTCAATCTCGCCGCGCAAACGCCTGAAGCCATTCTGGCGCGGAAAATCGTGCCGCCACCCGATCTGGCCCACGCACGTGATCTCGGGGCGGGTTTCGCGGCCGCTCTGGAACAGGGAATCTTTTGAAAAATCGCCTCGATTTCGGAGGTTTCGTCGGTCGCAGGACTCGACGGGGGCATTGAATCGCGGCAAGAAAACCCCGGTTATCGAGCACGAGGGGTGCACCATCATCGCCAGCGGGGGAACATCGGACGGATCTGACCCCAAGTCCGGACTCTGGCTTCATTTCAAGGCCGGGACTGATGCCGGTCACGAGACTTTGCGGCAGGCGTTTGCCAGGCACGGGCCAGAATTGCTGAGTCACGACTTCGGGCCGGTTACCGGCATTTCCGATCAATCGGGCGAGCTGCGGCCCGCCTTTGAGCTCCTGCTCGATGGTTTGACGTATGACGCCTGTCTGACCCATGTGAAACGAACGAAAGGCGGGCCGGTGTACGAGTCCCGGCCGGACATCCTGCCCCGCGATATGGCGGCAGTGGCCTTAAGGCTGGTTCCCGGCCCGCATCTCGACGGTGCCCCGCACAGCCTGCCGGTCGTGCGTGGGCAGTTCCGTCTGGCCATGCGCCTGTGCACAGTGTTTCCGGGCGTTCTGGCCGCCGGGTGGGGGCCATCGGCTTCGCTTGTCAGCCGGGAGGATTTCTGCGCCCTGGTGGCGGGCTGGGAGAAAGGTGGCCCGATTCCTTCCCCGGGCCTTGTCACTTTCCGGAGCGCTATGGGTCACGCCCTACAGAGCCGCGGGCTGGCGTTTTTTACCGGCCAGGAGCTGCGGATCGAGGCTGATCTGGTGACAGATCCCGGCTACGCCGCGCGCCTTGGCTTGCGGCTGGCCGAAATGCTGATCCACCGGGGGCGCGTGTTCGAAGCGGAGCTGTTCACCGGTCCATCAGGGGAACAGGTGCGGATCGAACCGTCCGCGAACGGGCGGTTCGTCCGGGCCTGGTCAAACTGACTGAGGCAGCCTGATCAGCCGCCGGTGCGGGCCTTGAGCTGGGCAAGGCCGTCCCGATATTCACGCTCAAACCGGTCGACCATGTCGGCCACCGTGCCGACCTGCTTGATGGCACCAATTCCCTGGCCCGAGCCCCAGATGTCTTTCCACGCCTTGGCCTTGGTGTTGCCGCCGCTGCCGAAGTTCATCTTGCTGGGATCGCTGACCGGCAGGTTGTCCGGGTCCATCCCTGCTGCCTCGATCGAGTTGCGCAGGTAATTGCCGTGCACTCCGGTGAACAGGTTGGTGTAGACGATGCCTTCCGCGCTGCTCTCCACGATCGCCTGCTTGTAGCGTTCATCAGCGTTGGCTTCCTTCGTCGCGATGAAGGCGCTTCCGGCATAGGCAAAGTCGGCGCGCAAGGCTTGCGCTGCAAGGATCGAATAACCGTTGGCAATCGAGCCCGACAGGGCAACCAGGCCGCTGAACCATTCACGGATTTCTGCCATCAGCGCGAACGGAGACTGCGCCCCGGCGTGGCCACCAGCACCCGCCGCGACCGGAATAAGCCCGTCCGCACCCTTCTCGATCGCCTTGCGGGCAAAGCGGTTGTTGATCACGTCGTGCATCGTGATCCCGCCCCATTTGCGCACAGCCTGGAAGATTTCCTCGCGCGCGCCGAGCGAGGTGATGATCATCGGCACCTGCCACTTCTCGCAAGTCGCCATATCGGCATCCACGCGGTCGTTGGTCTTGTGGATGATCTGGTTCACGGCGAACGGAGCCGCCGGGCGATCCGGATTGTCGCGATTATGCTGGGCCAGTTCTTCGGTGATCTGGTGGAGCCACTCATCGAGCTGCGACTGGGGCCGCGCGTTCAGGGCCGGGAAGCTGCCGATAATCCCCGCCTTGCACTGCGCGATCACCAGTTCCGGGCCGGACACGATGAACAGCGGGCTGCCGATCAGCGGGAGGCGCAGGCGGTCGAACGGGGCGGGGAGGGGCATCGCGGTCTCCTTGACGTTTACGTTATCGGCAAGCCGCATATGATGCCCTTGCGCCGCTGTCGAGGGGGCACAAATGTTAGGCGGGGGGAAGGATATCTTCGATCCCGTAGAACCGTGCCGCCGTGCCAGCGAACAGCGCACGCTTCTCGTCCGCCGAATGGGCGTGGGCGAGGCGCTTGAAGGCGTTCCACAGCACCGGGTAACTCGCCCCCCAGTGATCGACCGGGTAGTTGCTTTCGAACATCGCCCGCTCCGGACCGAAGGCATCGATGCAGGTCTCGATATAGGGACGCCACATGGCGGCCAGCGTTTCCGAGCCAAGCCCGGCGGCCGGGCCCTGTTCGGGCATCCCGCAAAAGGCCATGGCCAGGCCGCCCAGCTTCACCGTCACGTTTTCGCACTGCGCCAGTTCGCGGATGGCATGGCGCCAGGGGTCGAACCGTTCATGCAGCTTGCCGTGGTAGCAGGCTACATTGAGCGGGGTGCCGCAGTGGTCGAGACAGATCGGCTGGTCGGGAAAAGCCCGGGCGAGATCGATCACGTCACCGATTTGGGGCTCCAGCACCCAGGCATCGAAGGTGAGCCCGCGCTTGCCGAGTTCGGCCAACCCCTGGCGGAACGTGGCATCACGGTAGAGCTCGCCCGGTGCATGGAACGGCGGGCCGAGCACCTCTGGGTCGGCATCCCAAGCCCCCTGGTGGCGGATACCTTTGAAGCGGCCGTTGCCGGCGGCTTCGAGCGCCTCAAGCACGTGGCCGACGCGGTGCCCCAGCATCAGGTTGGCATGGCCGACAATCCCGGCGCAGGCGCGCAATTCGCCATAGAGACCGCTGGCCGATTGCGCGGCGACGCCGTTCACATACTCGACTTCGCCCGTAACCTTCAGGTCTTCGCCGCGATCCGCATTATAGAACGCGCCGCATTCCATGAACACGGTGCCGATCACGTTGTGGCCGGTCGTCACGTCAGCCTGAAGCTCGTTGAACGTGTAGTAGGGCTTCTGAGCAATCGCGGCGATGAAGTGGTGCCGGGGCTCGGGAAAGTGGGGAATCAGCGGCCGCAGATCCCACAGGTGGTGGTGCGGATCGATGATCGGCAATTGCGGTTCGAGGATCTCTTCGGTCATCTGTATTCAGCCTCCCCACTGACGTTGCGGGAAGGTGGAACACACAGGGGCCGGTTCTGGCAAGGAAAATGGTTGCCGCGATTGCAGGACCAGATGGCCCCGCCATCGCTGGCCAACCTCACTACCGGGCAACCGCTCCGTTCGCCGCGCTCAGCACCGCACGAACGCTGGCGGTGGCAACGTCCTCGTCAATGCCGACACCCCACACGGCGCGTCCCTCTCCGTCACGGCATTCGAGATAGGCAGCGGCGCGCGCATCCGTGCCTGTGCCGAGCGCGTGTTCAGTGTAGTCGAGCACCTCCAGATCGACCCCGAAGTGCTCGCGGATCGTGCCGACAACCGATGAAATCAGGCCGTTGCCGCGCCCTGAGACGCTCTGCGCCTTGCCCTCGACTTCGATCTTGCCGGCGAACACCCGGGTGCCGTCAGAGGCCCGGCTTTCCTCGTACTCGACCAGCTGGAAGTGCTTGGGATAGGTCTGCACGTGATAGGCGCGCTTGAATGTTTCCCAGATGTCGGCAGCGTTGAGCTCCCGGCCCAGTTCGTCCGCCACCCGCTGGACATGGCGCGAGAAATCAGCCTGGAGCTTCTTGGGCAGTTTCAGGCCCTGGTCCTGCTCCAGCACCCAGGCGAACCCGCCCTTGCCGGATTGGGAGTTGACCCGGATGACCGCTTCGTAGCTGCGGCCAAGGTCAGCCGGGTCGATCGGCAGGTAGGGCACGCGCCAGATCTCGTCGTTCTGGGTGGCGCCAGCCTCGAAGCCCTTCTTGATGGCGTCCTGATGGCTGCCCGAAAAAGCGGTGTAGACCAGCTCGCCGCCATAGGGATGGCGCTGGTGGACGGGGATCTGGTTGCAATACTCAACCGTCTCGATCACCCGGTCGATGTCGGAGAAATCCAGACCCGGATCAACGCCTTGAGTGTACATGTTGAGGGCCATGGTGACGAGACAGCAGTTGCCGGTGCGCTCGCCATTGCCGAACAGGCAACCTTCCACCCGGTCCGCGCCGGCCATCAGGCCGAGTTCCGCCGCCGCCACGCCCGTACCGCGATCGTTGTGGGTGTGGAGCGAAATTACCGCGCTTTCGCGGTTCGGCAGGTGGCGGATGAAGTACTCGATCTGGTCGGCGTAAATGTTGGGCGTTGCCGCCTCCACCGTTGCCGGCAGGTTGAGGATGATCGGATGCTCGGGGGTGGGCTGCAAAATCGACATCACCGCTTCACAGACCTCGATGCTGAAGTCGAGTTCGGCAGTCGAAAAGGTTTCCGGGCTGTACTGGAAATGCCAGTCCGTGCCGGGCCGTTTACCGGCCTCGTCGCGCATCACCTTTGCCCCGGTGCGGGCGATCTCGATCACCTCGGCCTTGCTCATGCGGAACACGATATCGCGCCAGGCCGGGCTTACAGCATTGTAAAGGTGAAC
>NCJP01000361.1 GCA_002278985.1 Erythrobacter sp. 34-65-8 | reverse complement strand
GCAATCGAGATGACCTCCAGCCCGCCCTGGGGCAGGGTGGCCGGGGCTGGCGCGGCGTTTGGATCGGCGGGTGCGGTCGTGCTCATCGGGGCACATCTAGCACCCGGGCAAGCCCTGAAAAGGCCTCTTGTCCCGAAATGGTCTCGAAACTGGCAGGATTCCTGCATAACCCCGACCGGCTTCGACCAGCGGCGCGGGCAGATGCGGCCCTATCGCGCGGTTGGTTACTGCCCTTGCCACGCCTGCGGATGCGTGGAATACTCCGAGTCGGAGAGAACAGGAGAGGCCCATGAACAAGGCACTCGATCACACCGTCGAGGCACAGGCCAGCCAGTCGCAGGGCACCAGCCAGTCGCAGGGCGCCAGCCAGTCAAAAGACTGGCGCAAGGGCATGAGCGATACGGTTGCCTATTCGCTGCTGGCCTACACCGGCCTGCACATTTTCGTCACTGTCGGGGCAATCCAGCAGACCGGGGCCAAGATGCTGGCGCTGGCAGCTCTGGTGGTGCTGGTGTTCGGGGTGATCCCGCTGTGGCGCCGGTTCGAGCACCGCTGGTCGGCCCTGAGTGATGCGCAGGCTCACGATCCTGCTTATGCCGCAGCCTATCGCCGTGACCAGATCAAGGTGTGGCTGCTGGCGATTGGCCTGCCGGTGGGCATCACCGCGCTGCTCAAGGGCATGATCGCGCTGGCCGCCTGACCGGCGGAACCACCCCTTGCCCCGTGCGCTTGTCTGCCATGCGCGCGGTTTTCCAGACACTCATGGCGCTGCTGGCAGCAGCGGCGCTGGCCCTGCTTGCGTCTCCGCCCGCCCATGCCGTGATCCCGGGGGGCGGCGCCGCGCCTGAAACCGAACCGGCCGGAGAGACCCAGGCCATCGCGCAGGACCGCGATGGCGGCGAGGACCGCCGGATCGAGCAGCGGATCGAAGGCATCTTCAGCGAGCTTCCCGCGTTCCGGCAAGTCGAGGCGGACGTGCGGGGCGGCGTGGTGACGCTGTCCGGCGTGGTTCCGGGTGAAGCGGACATCGACCGGGCCGCGAACATCGTCGGCCGGATTCAGGGCGTGGTGACGATCGAGAACGCCCTTGAGCGCGATACCTCGGTGGAACGCGGGCTCGGTGCGCTGGGCGACCTGTCGGACAGGGTGGAGCGCTGGATCGCCCTGCTGCCGCTGGTCGGGATCGCCGCGCTGGTAGCGGAAATTGTCGCCAGCGCGATCCGGTTCGTCTTCGTCACGCTGGGTCTGGTGATCGCGCTCGACATTCTGGGGGCAGGGACCTTGCTGGGCGCGGTGCTGGGCGGAGCGGGGCTGGTCGGCGTGGCACTGGGCTTTGCCATGCGGGACACGATCGAGAACTACGTCGCCTCGCTGATGCTCAGCCTGCGCCAGCCGTTCCGGGCCAACGATCATGTCCGGATCGGCGATCTCGAAGGTCGCGTCATCCGCCTGACCAGCCGTGCGACCATCCTGATGACGCTGGACGGCAACCATCTGCGCATCCCCAACGGCCAGGTCTTCAAGGCGGTGATCCTCAACTATACCCGCAATCCGCAGCGCCGGTTCGATTTCGAGCTGGGGATCGATGCCGATGACGATCCGCGCGCCGCGATGACGCTGGGGGCACAGGTGCTGGCGGGGCTCGATTTCGTGCTCGACCAGCCCGAACCGGCGGGGCGGATCCGGCAGGTCGGCGATTCCAACATCGTGATCCAGTACCTCGCCTGGATCGACCAGCGCGAAGCCGACTGGTTCAAATCGCGCAGCCTGGCGATTGCGGCGGTCAAGCAGGCGCTGGAAGAGGCCGGTTTCGCCCTGCCGGAGCCGATCTATCGCCTGCGCTTTGACGGGCGGAGCGATCCGCTGGCCTTGGGACGCCCCGCCACCGTGCGCCAGAGCGATGAACCTGCTGCGAGTCGGCCGCCGCCAGACCGCACGGCACCGTCTGCTGCCGGACCGCC
>NCJP01000360.1 GCA_002278985.1 Erythrobacter sp. 34-65-8 | reverse complement strand
GACGGCGTCGGTCTCGATTGCCTCGATGCTGTCCGCATAGGCCGCGCGATTGGCCTGCGCTTGTGCCTGGATAGCCTGTGCATCTTCGGTCAGCGCCTCGGCGCGTTGGCGGACATTGGTGCTGAGCGCCTGCGCATCGTCGGCGTGTTCGGCCGCACGCTCGCGGATCGCTTCGAGGTCGATGCCTTCGGGCGCACTCTGGGCAAGAGCGAGGCCGCCGAGAGTGACGGCAAGGCCGACGGGCAAAAGGAGGAGGTGCTTGTTCATAGCGCGCAGCAGTTCCGCTTGCGCCAGACGAGGTATCCCATGTCTTCGCCGATGGCGGGGATGACCTGTCCGGCCGATTGAAAGGTGGTGGAGGCACCGATGGGCGGGCAGGCGTAACCACCCGAGGTCGCCGGGTTGGGGTTGGTGGCCTGGAAGCGGTATTGCTGCTTACGCATCACCGGCATCAGGTATTTGCCGCACAGGCCCTTGGACCCCATCGTTCCCCACGAGACGAGTTCGCGGTGGAGCTTGTAGGCAAATCGCGAGAGCACGAGCCGCGAGGCCTGGACGTGGCCTATGCTGGCCGAGACATTGCCGTTCATCGGGTACATCGACCCCTGGCACCCCGCGCACCAGAACATCTCGTCAATCGGCAGCTTTGCGGTCGAGGCGACGCAGTCGGCCGCACAGGCAGCGAGCGCCAGCGGGTTGGCGAAGAGCACGGCTTCAGGGTTGATGATCGCCGTGAGCTCGGAATCCTGCCACAGCGGATCGATCTCGGAGATGTAGAGAATGTCGATCGAGCCCGATTCCAGGCACAGGAAATCGGCGACGATCTCCATCCAGTAGATCAGCGGATAGGCATACCAGTGGACGTGCCAGCTCGAATAATACTGGCTCGCACCGCCCACCGCCGAAGGCCCCGAGATCGAGCGAAAGCCGATATCGAAGCCGGGATCGAGTTTCATGCCGCCGAGGTTCACGAAGCACCACGGCTTCATGCTGACATCGGCAAGCCGCACCGGTTCCCAGAAGCCCATCGCGATCCCTGGCCTCAGACCGCACAGGCATACCGGCAGATCGGGGTTATCGGGATCGGGCCGGCTCGACGGCCAGATGTCCAGCCCGCCGATAGAGATCGGGAACAGGCACGACCAGCAGATGTCGGTGATCGGGTTGACGAAGCTGCCGGTGCAGCGACCGGGACCGGCATCGGCCATGGCCGGCGTTGCGGTGGCGAAACCCAGAATGGCGGCCAGCACGAGCGCCAGCTTTCTTAAATGCGTCATTGGGCTGTCCTC
>NCJP01000359.1 GCA_002278985.1 Erythrobacter sp. 34-65-8 | reverse complement strand
ACGGTGATGCAGGAGGCGCTGTTCTACAGCTTCCGCATCGAGGATCATGTGCCGCAAGATCACCTGCTGCGTTCGGTCGACCGGTTCGTCGATCTGACGGGTGTCCGAGAGCACCTGAAGCCGTTTTACAGCTCGACCGGGCGGCCTTCGGTTGATCCCGAGTTGATGATCCGGATGCTCCTTATTGGTTATTGCATGGGCATACGCTCGGAGCGCCGCTTGTGCGAGGAGGTGCACCTCAACCTCGCCTATCGCTGGTTCTGCCGGCTCGATCTTGAGGGGTCGGTGCCCGATCACTCCACCTTCTCCAAGAACCGGCACGGCCGGTTCCGTGACAGCGACCTGCTGCGCAAGCTGTTCGAGATGACCGTCGAGCGCTGCATGAGAGAAGGACTGGTGGGAGCAGAAGGCTTCGCGGTCGATGCGAGCCTGATCCGCGCCGATGTTCACCGCCAGCGTTCGGTACCGGGAGAAGAAGGGCTCCCGCCCGAAGCTGCCGGTCGTGCAGTAGCTGAGTATCTCGAGGTCCTCGATGATGCTGCCTTCGGCGGAGCCACGCCTGTCGAGCCGAAGCGGATCAACCTCACCGACCCTGCGGCGCGCTGGACAGCGGCAACGCGCGAGGCGGCCTTCTACTCCTACTCCACCAACTATCTGATCGACCTCGATCACGCGGTGATCGTCGATGTGGAGGCGACGACATCGGTCCGGCAGGCCGAAGTGCTTGCGCAGCGAAGGATGATCGAGCGAACGCAGGAACGCTTCGGCTTGTGGCCCGAGCGGCTCGTAGCTGATACAGCTTATGGCTCGGCGCCGAACCTTGCATGGCTGGTCGAGGACAAGGGCATCGAGCCCCATATCCCCGTGTTCGACAAGTCTGCACGCAGCGACGGCACTCTTGCGCGGTCCGACTTTGCCTATGACGCCGAGGACGACAGTTACCTCTGCCCTGGCGGTAACCGGTTGAGACCATCCAACCGCAACTTCAAGGCCCCGCGGCCGCTGGCCAATGCCGATGGCTTCATCCGCTACCGTGCGAGCCAGAAGGACTGTCAGGCATGCAATCTCAAGCAGCGCTGCGCACCCCGCACTGCGACCCGCAAGATCGTGCGCTCGGTCCACGAAGGCGCACGCGACCTGGCACGCGATATCTCCAAAAGTGACGCCTATCTTGTCTCACGCCGCCAGCGAAAGAAGGTCGAGATGCTCTTCGCGCATCTCAAGCGGATCCTGAAGCTGGACCGCTTGCGTCTCCGCGGTCCCAACGCAGCAAAAGATGAGTTCCACCTC
>NCJP01000358.1 GCA_002278985.1 Erythrobacter sp. 34-65-8 | reverse complement strand
CCGGCACGCCGGACTTGAAATAATTGCCTGCGGGCGAGGCGATCACCATGAATTTGTATTCCTTCGCCGGGCGCACCCCAAGGAAGGCTTCGGATGCGAACATGAAGGGACGCAGATATAGCGATCCCCCGGCTACCGTGGGGAACCAGTCCCTGTCAGCCGCGACCAGTTGGCGAACGCTCTCGAGGAACAACTCCTCGGGTATATGAGGCATGGCCATACGGTCTGCACTGGCATTGAAACGGCGGGCATTCTCCTCGGGCCGGAATAACGCTACTCCGCCGTCGGACTGCTTGTAGGCTTTCATCCCTTCGAAGATTTCCTGAGCATAATGCAGGACGGATGCCGCGGGATCGAGAGTGATCGGACCGCGGGGGCCGATTGTGGCATTGTGCCAGCCGGTTCCTTCCACGTAATCCACCGTCACCATGTGATCGGAAAACAGCTTGCCGAAACCGGGATCGGCGAGAGCCTGCTGGCGGGTTTCGCCGGGAACCGGGGCGGGATGAGGGAGGCTCGTGAATTGCATCGCTGCCGGATAATGCGGGTTCTTCCGTTCCGCAAGCGCATCCGCGCTGTATGCGGCGGTTGCGGTTCATATGTGGTGTTTCAAATAAGGCCAAACATGAGGGGGCACAAATGAGAAGAGCGGCCCTCGCCCGAAGGAGGTGCCGCCCTTAACATGGTCAGCGGCCGGAAGTGCCGCCCACGAGTACCTTTATCGGTTCGGAATGCTTACCGATAATGCCTCGCGTGGAACTTTACCGACCCCCTTGCTGAACCATGAGACATCGGATCACCTCCTTTCGCGCTATGAAGCCAAGACTCCTGCCGATCACCGGGGGAGCCAAGACCGCGTGTACCGCTGGCCTTGGCTGCAATGTGAGTCCATTGCCGGTGCAAGACAAGGCTTGAATTAATCTTTTTCCACGTCAGAATAATCCGCCGGCGAACGACGGGTGGGAACGCACCCTAGCGGCAGTCTTCCACCACCCGCGTCACTTCCGCCCAGGCTGGCAGAAATAGCGTATCCAGACCGCCGGTTTCGACCGCGAAACGGCCGCGACTCAGCGCCATCGCATCGAGCAGCGGATCGCGCGCGGGCAGGGCTACGATCAGCATCGGGCGGCCATCGCCGAGAGTTTCAGCAGTTAGCAGACGATCTGTGGTTTCAGTGCGGATCCGCATCGGTAGCGGGCCTGCAAGGCTGGTGCCGCGCACAAGGCGGATTGTCCGGTCACGCTTCTGGCATTCGATACCGAACAGCGCCGGTGCGCCGGCCGCGTCCATCG
>NCJP01000357.1 GCA_002278985.1 Erythrobacter sp. 34-65-8 | reverse complement strand
CACCGGGCGTATCTCGGGCCGATTCGGATCGCAGCGTATCTATCGCGGGGTGCCGGGCAGCTATCATTCCGGCATCGACGTCGCGACCGGAGAAAGCGGAACGCCGATCGTGGCCCCGGCCGACGGGGTGGTGACGCTGGCGACGGATACGCCTTTCTCTCTCGAAGGCTATCTGCTGATCATCGATCACGGGCAGGGGCTCAACAGCGCTTTCCTGCATCTGTCGAAGATTGCCGTGACGACCGGCGATACTGTCCGCCAGGGCCAGTATATCGCCAATATTGGCTCTTCCGGCCGGGCCACCGGGCCGCATTTGCATTGGGGCCTGAAATGGCGCGACGCGCGGCTCGATCCTCTGCTGTTTACAGGGCCGATGGACTGAGCGTGCGGTCCGCTTGGCTTTCTGCGCTCCAATGAAGCGCTATCTTGCCCTTGCCTTTCTGGTGATATCGCTGACCCCGGTCACATGGATCCGCTCCCCCGTGCCTGCGCGCGACACCAGCCAGACAATGCAAGTGGAGCGTGTCGACGTGGCAGGGGCAGTGACAGGTGCCCTGACGCTGGAGGAAGCCTGGCATCTCACCAGCAATAATGATGATTTCGGTAGTTATTCGGCGCTGCTCGTCTTCCCCGAAGATGAACTTCTCGCCGCGAGCGACAGGGGGGGACGCTGCAATTCAAACTGCCGCTGGAGGCGGGAGAGCTTAGGGCAAAAATCGGGCGACTCGCCAATCGTGATCCGTATAAGAAACAGCTCATCGACCTGGAATCGCTGGTCCATGACCCGGTGAGCGGGCGTATCTGGGCAGGGTTTGAAGGCAGCAATTCGATCGAGCGGTTCAATCCCGGCTTCACTGGCAATGTCGCAGTCAGTCCCCGGGAAATGGCCGATTGGGCGTCCAATTCCGGGCCCGAAGCGATGGTGCGTCTGGCCGATGGCCGGTTCATTGTTCTGGCAGAGGGGCCTGAGGGCTGGCAATCAACCCATCATGCTGCCTTGCTGTTCGATCGCGATCCGGTGTTAGGGACGCGGCCGGTAGAGTTTGCAATCACCCCGCCTGCGGGATATCGGCCGGTTGATATGGCCCTGCTGCCCGATGGACGCGTCCTCGTTCTTGTTCGCAGCTTCGCGCTGGGTCTTCCGCCACGTTTCGAGGTACAATTGCTGGTGGCCGATCCGGAGTTGGCGCCGGTGATCGCGCGCAGCGAGCAGTTGGGCGGGTTCTGGCATTTCGTTGGCATGCACCTGCACCTCGAATACACCCATACCCGGCTGGCCGACGCCATCCAGTTCA
>NCJP01000356.1 GCA_002278985.1 Erythrobacter sp. 34-65-8 | reverse complement strand
CGCGCTCGCCGACCGCGACGATATACGCGTCACCAAGGAGTTCCGGCACGGCCATGCCGTAGCGCGGGTCAAACCGCGATACCTGCACCATCACCATGACGAAGATCGCCACCAGCGCGAGCGAGCCACCGCCCCGCACCAGCCGCCCGAGCGGCACCTCGCGGGTGACCATGGCCGAGCCGACCCAGCTCAGCATGATCGCCGCCACCGTGGCCAGCAGCAGGCCCGAATTGGGCACCTGCCCGATCACGCCTAGGAGTGATTGCCAGATTGTCGCCAGATCCATGCCGCCAATATAGGAAGGGGAACGCCCGCCTTCCATGCCCTATCTGCCGCGGCACCGAACCTAGGGTGCGCGGCGCGGGCGGGTCGCTTCGGCCAGCACCACGGCGAACTGCCCGGCACCGTCGGTCCACCGGTCCAGCGGCGTCCATCCCCCGGAAAGCAGCAGGGTGGCAAGACTGCGGCGGGTGAACTTGTGGCTGTTCTCGGTATGGATACTCTCGCCCTCGGCCAGCACGAACGGCTCGCCATCAACCTCGAACGTGATGGTGCGGCTTGCCACCAGATGCATTTCGATCCGGGCCAGTTTCTCGTCCCAGCGGGCTTCGTGGCGCAGGGCATCGAGCGGGATCGTGTCATCAAGCTCGCGGTTGATCCGCTCCGCCAGGTTGAGATTGAACGCGGCCGTGACTCCGGCGGCATCATCATAGGCGGCGAGCAGGACTTCAGTATCCTTGACCAGATCGAACCCGATCAGCAACTGCGAGCCTTCGCCCAGCGTCGCGCGCATTTCGCGCAGCAGATCGACCGCAGTGAAGGGAACCATGTTGCCAATGGTCGAGCCGGGGAAGAACCCCAGCTTGGGCGCGGCCTCGACCTCAGGCGGCAAGGCAACGCGGCGCATGAAATCGGCCTCGACCGGATAGACCGGCAGACCGGGAAACTTGGCCGCCAGTTCGGCCGCCGATTCGCGCAGGAAATCGCCCGAGATGTCGAGCGGGACATAGGCCGCAGGGGCAATCGCCTGGAGCAGCAGCGGGGTCTTGACCGAACTGCCGCTGCCGAATTCGACCACTGCCCGGCCCGGCCCGACCAGTGCGGCGAAATCCGCGCCCTGCGCTTGCAGAATCTCGGTCTCGGCCCGCGTCGGATAATACTCGGGAAGCCGTGTGATATCCTCGAACAGTTGCGAGCCGCGCTCGTCATAGAACCAGCGCGCCGGGATCGCCTTCGGCTCCTGTCGCAGCCCTTCCAGCACATCGGCGCGGAAGGCGCGGTCAACGCCCTGTTCGTCG
>NCJP01000355.1 GCA_002278985.1 Erythrobacter sp. 34-65-8 | reverse complement strand
CTCGCCGCGCTGCAGGCGCTGGCCGAAGAGGGCACCTTGCCTGACACGCACGAAGTCACCTGCCTCGTGATCGAAGGCGAGGAAAGCGAAGTGCGCGAAGCCAGCCTTGCCGAGAACTTCCAGCGACTCGCAATGAACCCGGCCGACGAGGCACAGGCCTTCGCCTCCATCATCGAAGCAGGAGCTACCACCGAAGACGTGGCGCGCCGCTTCGGCCTCACCGTCCGGTTCGTCGAAGGGCGCCTGCGTTTGGCAAGTCTGGCACCCTGCGTCTTCGAAGCGCTCGCCGAAGGCACGATCACGCTCGACATGGCCAAGGCCTACGGCGCGATCTCCGATGTGGAGCGCCAGGCGCATGTCTATGCCGAGCTGCAGGACGCCTGGTACCAGATCACGCCCGACACGATCCGCCGCATGGTGCTCGACGCAACTGTTCGTGGCTCCGATCCGCGAGCGGTTCTCGTCGGACGCGATGCCTACCTCACTGCGGGTGGCCGGATCGAACGCGAACTGTTCGACGATGATGCCAGCGAGAGCTGGATCGATGTCGCGCTGCTTGAGGACCTCGCGCACAAGGCCATGGAAGAGGCAGCAGAAACGATCGCGCTCGAATATGGCCTTGCCTGGGTTCGGCCGACGCTTGGCAACTACGTCAGCCACGACCTCGTCGAAGGTCTGAGCCGTCTGCCCTGCGAGCCTGCGCCAATGACCGAGCAGGAAGCGAAAGAACTCGGTGAGCTCGAGGCCGACTATGACCGCGTCGCCGCCGTGCTTGAAGATGAAGACAGCGACGGAGATGAGGTCGCCAAGGCCGAGAAGGAACTGGTGGTGATCGACCGTGCCATGCGCGCGCTCAATGACCGGCCGCCGGTACTCGCCGACGAACTGAAACCGGAGGCCGGCGCCTTCCTCGTCCTCTCGCGCAATGGCGAGCCGACCCTAGTCCCGCAGTTCTACACCGAGACCGAGGTCATCGCTGACGAAGGCGTGGTCGAGGCCATTGAACAGAGCGGTGCGGCTAAGCCCAAGGGGAGCTCGCTTTCCCAGCGCCTGCTCGACGAACTCGCAATGCAGCGCCGCGACATCCTGGCAATCCATCTCGCCAACGACCCGGCACTGGCGCTCGACTTCATGGTCTTCACGCTCGCCGATACCGATGGGCACGACTGGCGCGCCAAGAAAGCGTCGACCCTCGTTGGATCGGTCGCGTCCGGGCCTGTCACCGGGTTCGAGGCCAAGGACGCACCGGCAAGTGCTGCTCTGGCCGAGTTCGCCGGCTCGCTCGATGAAAGCTGGCG
>NCJP01000106.1 GCA_002278985.1 Erythrobacter sp. 34-65-8 | reverse complement strand
CGGCTCGACCCTGCGGGTCGATAACGCCGTCTCAAACAACTGCGCCCTTGCATCCCCGGCTACAGCCTGCCCGTCGGCGCGCTCAAGCCCTTACGCACCCCCGCCAATCCATCACCCTGCAACGGGATAGGTTGGGATTAGGTGTGTGTTTTCTGAATGCACTGAGAATTTTTGCTGATCAGTAGGAAAAATGCACCACCCCATCTTTGTGGGTAGAAAGCTGCTTAGGGCTTCTTTGGCGCGTAGCAGTATCTAACAAACACAACGTTGGACGTGGCCTGACAACCCGGCTCCGCGACTAACAATAGTGAGTAATAACGATCTCAAATAGCGTGTTCGGCCATTTCGGCCAGGCAGTCTTCGGCGTTGCCGATGACGGTGTTGGCGGTGCAGGCGATCATCAGGTTAAGGTTCAGGCCAAAGTCTTCCACGGTGTAACCCAGGCTGTCGGTGTAGGGGCCACCGGGTAGTTGTTTGTCTACGGCAACCTGGTCTACCAGTGATCGCTTTTCGTCGGTGTACACCCACACGGGTTTGCCCAGGGCGGTGGCGTAGCCTACTTCGAAAACGGTGCCCGAATCCGGTTCGGCGCCGCGAAAGGGGTTCAGGTTGGCCATGATCATGTCGGCCTGACGAATCAGTTCCAGGTTGGCGGTGCAGATCCAGCGAGCCAGTTCTTTGCCGGTCAGTGAACGTGGGGCGTGGTTGTCCAGCGGGTACAGGCCGTCAAAGCCGTATTTGTTGCATAGGGTTTGAAGGGTGCGCCCCCACTGGCGGGCGTCGGGGCGGAAAACGTCGAACCCGGCCAGATAAATTTTCTTCACTGTGATCTCCTGCTTCAGTTTGTGGAGGGTATGACGCCCGAACCGCCGCGCATGGTTGCCGCTTAACGTATGCCTGGGGTTTTTAAGGAGCCTCTGAATACGTCGAGCGGCAAGTATGCGCTGTCGTTCGGGATGGGCTGCAAGGCGCAAACCGCAGTGATAGCCGAAGCTATCGCTAGGATCTGCAACGCCGCAGACCGCCCGAATCGACAGAGGCAGACGACGTCGGGGACTTGTTCAGAGGCTCCTTGAGGGAACAGTTGGTTATTTGAAGGCGGTTTCCACAAAACTGCGCAGCTTGCGTGAGTGCAGGCGCTCGGGCGGCATTTCGCGCAGCAGTTCCAGGGCGCGCAAACCTATGTGCAGGTGGCGTGCTACCTGGGTGCGGTAGAAGTCGCTGGCCATGCCGGGTAGTTTTAGTTCGCCGTGCAGAGGTTTGTCGGAAACGCACAGCAAGGTGCCGTAGGGTACGCGGAACCGGAAGCCGTTGGCGGCGATGGTGGCCGATTCCATGTCCAGGGCAATGGCGCGCGATTGCGAAAGTTGCTGAACGGGTTCGCGGTGGTCGCGCAGTTCCCAGTTGCGGTTGTCGGTAGAGGCCACGGTGCCGGTGCGCATAATGCGCTTCAGTTCCCAGCCCGACAGGCCCGAGACATCGGCCACGGCTTGTTCAAGAGCCACCTGGATTTCGGCCAATGGCGGTACGGGCACCCACAGGGGTAGATCGTCGTCCAGCACGTGGTCTTGGCGCACGTAGCCATGGGCCAGCACGTAATCGCCTAGGCGCTGGGTGGTACGCAGGCCGGCGCAATGGCCAAGCATCAGCCAGGCATGCGGCCGAAGCACCGCGATATGGTCGGTCGCGGTCTTGGCGTTCGAGGGCCCGACCCCGATGTTGACCAGCGTGATCCCGCCGCGCCCTTCGCCCACCAGATGGTAGGCGGGCATCTGGTGGCGCCGCCAGGCGGTGTCGGACAGCTGCTCGCGCGCGTTGTCGAGCGGCTCGGTCAGATACAGCCCCCCGGCCCCGGCCAGGGCGGTGCAGCCGTTCTTTCCCAGCTGCGATCCGGCCCAGTCCACGAATTCATCGACATAGCGGTGATAGTTGGTGAACAGGATGAAGCGCTGGAAGTCTTCCGGGCGGGTCCCGGTATAATGCGCCAGGCGGGCAAGGCTGAAATCGGTCCGCAGCCCGTCAAACAGCGAGAGCG
This sequence comes from Erythrobacter sp. 34-65-8, assembly GCA_002278985.1. Lineage (GTDB taxonomy): Bacteria > Pseudomonadota > Alphaproteobacteria > Sphingomonadales > Sphingomonadaceae > 34-65-8. The sequence goes on along the minus strand of NCJP01000106.1, from coordinate 4,055 downwards.
GGATCGAGTCGCCCGGATCGTCGAGCTCGATGCCGTCGGCCAGTTCGTCACCGATGTCCGCCAGCTCGGTGGCAGGGAAGTGGCGGGCGATCTCGTTCGGGCTGATCCCGGCCAATTCCGCTCCGGCTTCGCCATCGAGAACGTAAGGGAAGGGAATCTCCTGCCGCGAGACGCGCACGGCGATCTCCACCTCGTAATCGCTGCAGATCAGATACAGCTGCTCTCGCAGGTAATCGGCGAACAGAGCCGGGCGGGTCACCGTTGTGGCATAGACGCCGGGAGCATTGAGCCTGCCGAAGGCGCGGCTGCGGTCGTCAGGCTGCGCGCCACCGGCGAAGGTCAGAACCAGTTCGGGGTAGGCATAGCTGCCGTCATGGCGCCGCTCGGGCGGGGGCAGGGTTCCGTCACGCCCGAAGGCGATCACATCATTGCGCAGGCGTTCGACGGAAGCGGCGTGCAGCGCCTCCAGCTGCCTGATTGCGTTCTCTACGGTTTCCATCGCAAGCAACTAGCGCGGTATTGCGACAAATCAAGCGCCCACGAAAAAGGGCGCGACCGGCTGGCCGCGCCCTTTTCGTGTTCTGACCAGGGCAGTGATGCCCCGGAACAATCAGTCTTCGTCGCCTGCGCGCTCTTCCATCAGCTCGGCCGGGATTTCGCCCGGTTCGAGGCTGGTGTCGATGCGGGTCGCTTCGGCCTGCTCTTCAATGTCGCGCTGTTCGTCAGCGAACATCTGGGCCAGCACGTCAACGCCCTGGCTCTGCAGTTCGGCTTCGTCGTCCGAGCGGGCGACGTTGGCCTTGACCAGCACGTGGACTTCCGGGTGCAGGGCCACGGTCACATCATGCATGCCGATGTTCTTGATCGGCTGGCCGAGGATGACCTGACGCTTGTCGACGGTGTGGCCCTGGGCAGCGAGCCCGGCCACGATGTCGCGCACGCTGACCGAGCCGTAGAGCTGGCCGGCGTTGGAGGCGGCACGGATCAGCACCACTTCGGCCCCGGCAACCTTGTCGCCCTGGGCTTCGGCTTCGACGCGCTTGTCGGCGTTTTCCTTTTCCAGCCGCTCGCGGTTGGCTTCGAACACCTTCTTGTTGGCGGCGTTGGCGCGCAGCGCCTTCTTCTGCGGCAGCAGGAAGTTGCGGGCATAGCCGTCCTTCACGGTGACCACGTCACCGATGCTGCCGAGCTTCTCGATCCGTTCGAGGAGGATGATATCCATGGGTTCTGCTCCCCTTACTTCACGAGGTACGGAAGCAGCCCGATCTGGCGGGCACGCTTGATCGCCTGGGCGAGTTCGCGTTGCTTCTTGGCGCTGACGGCGGTGATGCGGCTAGGCACGATCTTGCCCCGTTCGGACATGAAGCCCTGCAGCAGGCGCACGTCCTTGTAGTCGATCTTGGGCGCATCCTTGGCCTGGAACGGGCAGGACTTGCGGCGGCGGAAAAACGGGCGGGCCATCAGAACTCTCCTCCGCGGTCACGGCGCTTCTTGTCACGATCCTGCTTGCGCATCATGACCGACGGGCCTTCTTCATGCTCGTCCACGCGGACAGTGATGTAGCGGATCACGTCTTCGTTGATGCGCGTCTGGCGCTCAAGCTCGGCGACCACGGAACCCGGGCCTTCGATGTTGAGCAGCACGAAATGCGCCTTGCGGTTGCGATCGATCTTGTAGGCGAGGGATTTGAGGCCCCAGGTCTCGGTCTTGGTGACCTTGCCGTTGTTCGATTCGATGATTTCGGTGGCCTGAGCCGCCAGCGCATCGACCTGAGCCTGGCTCAGATCCTGACGCGCGAGAAAAACATGCTCGTACAGAGCCATGCGTCCCGTTCCTTTCACTACCTGCCGATCGCTGGCATGCCCCGCGCGGATCGCGGGGAGCCCCTCCGGCTTTCTTCGAAATTCCGCTGCCTGAGGCATGGCCAAGGACAGGGAAGCGGCGCGCATACAGGATTGTGCCCCGATTGCAAGGCGAACGGGGCTTGCGGGAACCGCAAAACGCCTTACGCGTCGCGGTGCTACTGGAACAACCACCTCGGGAACCCCCTTTCGATGCCAACCGGCCTGGTCGCCCTGCTCGACGACATATCCGTTATTGCCCGCGCTGCGGCCGCCTCGATTGACGATGTCAGCATCGCGGCCGGCAAGGCCGGGACCAAGGCCGCCGGGGTGGTGATCGATGACGCTGCGGTCACGCCGTCCTATGTCACGGGCCTTTCCCCATCCCGCGAACTGCCGATCATCTGGCAGATCGCCAAGGGGAGCTTCAAGAACAAGCTGATAATCCTGCTCCCCGCGGCCCTGCTGCTGAGCGAGTTCCTGCCCTGGATGATCATCCCGATCCTGATGCTGGGCGGCGCCTACCTGTGTTACGAGGGCGCGGAAAAGGTGATCGAGAAGCTTGGCGGTGCCAAGCACGGCAAGACGCTGGAGGATGTGATCGAGGACCCGGTCGCGTTCGAGAAGCAGCGCATCGGCGGGGCGATCCGCACCGACCTGATCCTGTCCGCCGAAATCATGGCCATCGCCCTGTCGGAAGTGGCCGACGAGACGCTGGTCACGCGCGGGGCGGTGCTGGCGGTGGTCGGCATTGCCATCACCGTGGTGGTCTATGGCGCGGTGGCGCTGATCGTGAAGATGGACGATGTCGGGCTGCACCTGACCAGGCGCGGGGATGGCGGCTCGCAGGCCATCGGGCGCGGGCTGCTCTATGCCATGCCGAAAGTGCTCACCATCCTGTCGGTGGTGGGCACGGTGGCCATGCTGTGGGTCGGGGGCGGCATCATCCTGCACGGCCTGCACGAACTGGGGATCCACGGCCCGTCCGACATCGCCCACGGTATCGAACAGACGGTTGCGGCCGCCACCGGCGGGCTGGGCGGGGTGCTGGGCTGGCTGACCTACGCGGTTCTCTCCGGCCTGGTCGGGCTGGGGCTGGGCGCCCTGATTGTTTTCGTAATCCACAAGGTGCTGAAGATCGGCCACGGCGAAGGCGAAGCCGAAGGAGCGCACTGAGCCCCATGCACGACCAGCCGGATAAGCCCGTCCTCTACACCTGCGCCCGTTCGCGCGGGCTTCGCGCCACCTGGGCCGCCGAGGAAGCGGGCGTCGATATCGACCTGCGCATTCTGCCGTTCCCGCCGCGCTACCTCGCGCCCGAGTACATGGCGCTCAACCCGCTCGGCACCGTGCCGCTGCTGGTGGACGGCGAGACCCGGCTGACCGAGAGCTGCGCCATTGCCCACTACCTCGCCACCCGCGATGGCTACACTGCACTGGCGGTGGCGCCGGGCGAGCGCGACTACGGCGAATACTGCGACTATACCTACCACGCCGACGCCACGATCACCTTCCCGCAGACCGTCTACATGCGCTTCTGCCTGTTCGAGAAAGACAAGGGCTTGCAGGAGGCAGGCCACGCCTACGCCAAATGGTTCCACAAGCGGCTGGTGAAGGTCGAGCAGCGGCTTGTGGGCCGGGAGTTCCTGTGCGCCGACCGGTTCACGGTGGCGGACATTTGCGTCGGTTATGCCCTGATCCTCGCCGAGAGCGTGGGGCTGGACGATGGCGTGCCCGACAGCCTCAAGGCCTACCGCGCGCGGCTGACCCAGCGACCGGCATTCCAGCGAGCGGTTGCGCGCGAGGAGGCGGGGATGGCGGCTTTGGCTCCGCAATGACGCCCTTGGAACTCGGGGGTTGGCCGATCCCGCTCCCCTTCTATCAAGGGAAGGGGCATTACGCCGCCTGATCCGGCGTCACTGGCCGCGCCGAGAGTTCCCGCCGCTGCAGCTTGCCGATCGGATCGCGCGGCAGTGTGTCGACGAATTCGATGTAGCGCGGGCGTTTGTACCCCGCGATCCGGCCCTTGAAGCGGGCGGTGATTTCCTCGCGGGTCAGCGCCATTCCCGGTTTCAGCACCACGAAAGCCTTGACCGCTTCACCCCACTGCCTGTCGGGCACGCCGCAGCAGCCGGCGTCTGCCACCTCAGGCATCTCGGCGAACACCGCATCGACTTCGGCCGGGTAGACGTTCTCGCCGCCGGTCTTGATCAG
>NCJP01000354.1 GCA_002278985.1 Erythrobacter sp. 34-65-8 | reverse complement strand
GGGCAGCGGCGCGCTCGCACTGGCGGAGTGGGCGTCGCCCCGAGAGGCGTGGTCGGAAAGGTCCTGCGTGGTCATATATGCATGTTTAGCAGCGCAAGCGGCTGTGAAAACCCCAGATCCGCGGGAATTGGCAGGATTCCTGCATGGAAAGGCTCGCCATCATGGGTGCGCGATAGAGCCTGCGATATTGCGTTTTGGTTACCGCGCTTGATTGTCGTGCGATTCCTTGAAATACTCATCTGTGGAAGAGGACATGCCGGAACGCCCGACAAAGGGCGGACGGCGCGGGAGACAGTCGATGAACAAGGCTTTCGGAAAAGTTCATGATGGCCGGATCAAAGGCCGGGACAGGGCTTATGCGCTGGATTGGCGCAAGCGGATGAGTGATAATGTTGCTTATGCGCTGGTCGTTTATACCGCGCTGCATATCTTTGCGACTGTCGGGGCGATGAAGGAAACCGGCATGAAATCCATGGCGCTGCTGGCGTTGGTGGTGCTAGTTGTCGCGATCATCCCTGCCTGCCGCTCCTTTGAACGGCGCTGGCGCGACCTGTCGGACGAGTCTGCCAGCGATTTAGCCCTCGCACCCGCTTTCCGGCGGGACCAGGTGGGCCTCTGGATCATGGCGATCGGATTGCCTTTTGCCCTGACCGCAATTTTCAAGGCTGCTTCCGCCTTTCTTTGACCCGCCGGGCAGTTGGGCCTAGGTCGGGAGCATGATTTCTCCCGAAGAAGCGTGCGCGAATTGCGCAAAGAGAAGGGGCGTGTCGCGGCAGGCGGTGCAGGTGAGCGCGGTCAGAGTTGAGGCGGTGTACAGGTGACCGCTCGGCCGCGTGGGCGGCGGGGATGACGCGGCAGTGATGGAGGACGCGACGGAGCGCGGCCGTGTCGACGCCACGCTGCCGCTGCCAACGCTGCCGGCGCGGCCGCTGCCTGCAGACGACGCCAGCGGTGGTGGCGGCGGCGCGGCAGCGGAGGTTGCCGCCCCGCGGACCAGCGCCGTGACGGCGGGCAGCGGCAGCGCGGTTGTCACCGTGCATGCCATCGCCGCCTCCGCCAACTGCACATTTCGCGGCGCCACGGGCTGCGAGAGCGGGCGGTGGACGGCGGGTGGCGGGCGCGGTCGACGGTCGGGGCGCGCGCCACGCACCAGCAGCGGCCTGCACTGCGCGAGCGGCGGCCACAGCACGGCGTGCAAGGGTGCGGACAGTGCGGTGAGCGCGAACCGCAGCTGACCACAGATGCAGGAGCCCTCGCCCTCCACACTGCCAACGGCGGCCGCGCCGTCACGATCCAGACCGCCGATGGCCACCC
>NCJP01000105.1 GCA_002278985.1 Erythrobacter sp. 34-65-8 | reverse complement strand
GGCCGTGGGCGAGGCGATCAAGCGCGCCAACTGGACCTTGCGCATTCGCAACATCGTCATCGCGCTGTTCACGATCCTGGTTGCGGCAGGGATTGCCGGGGCAATGTTTGACGGGATCGGGTTCTTTGGGATTATGTCGGTTCTGGTGGCGGCGATTGTCGCGACCGCGCTGTTCTCCAGCTTTCCCAAAGTCAAAGTGCCCAAACGCGCTGATCTGACCAAAGGCGATGTACGCACCATGGTCGGCCGAACGGAGATCTGGCTGGAGCATCAGCGCCCCGCCCTGCCCGCCCCGGCGGTCAAAGTGGTGGAGGACATGGGGGTGCAGCTCGACGCGCTCGGCCTCCAGCTCGAAGCGATCGACCAGCAGCATCCGGCCGCGCAGGAGGTCCGCAAGCTGGTGGGCGATGTCCTGCCGGAGACAATCGACGCCTATCGCCGCATCCCGCAGAACCTGCGCCAGGAAAAGCGCGCCGGGGCTACGCCGGACGAGCAGCTGACCGAAAGCCTGACCCGGATCAGCCGCGAGATCGACCATGTCACCCGGCAACTGGCCGAAGGTTCGCTCGACGATCTGGCGATCAAGACCCGTTACCTCGAATATCGCTACGGCGAGAACGAACAGACCTCCAAGGAATCCTGAACCATGCGCGTTGCGATCCCCCACGAACTCGACCGCGCAGTGGTGCGCGAACGGCTGAAGAGCCGCAGCCATGAAATCGCCGACCATGTGCCCGGCGGCATGGCCGAGGTTGAGACCAGCTGGCCGAGCGAGGACCGCATGGCGATGACGATCAGCGCCATGGGTCAGAAACTGACCGGCGGCATTGACATCGGTGACCGCGAACTGGTGATCGATCTCGAACTTCCGGGCATGCTTGCCTTCATGGAGCCGATGATTTCCGGCGCCATTCGCCAGCAGGGCCAGAAGCTGATCGCCAAGGGCTAGATCGGCGCGGCGACCAGCGCTTCTCCCTTGGGGTCGAACCCGACGTCCCCCAGCGATGAAACTTGCGCGCAGTGTCCTGCCGCCACCGCCAACCCGCCTGCTGTCACGTTGCCGCGAACCGGCACCACCAGTGCCGCTGCGGAAAAGCGCGCCGCCAGCCCCGCGTCAGGCAGACCGCAGACCCGCTCCAGCCGGAAGTGCGGGCCTTCCACCAGCACCGCGCTCTCCTGCTCGCCAAGCCGCCGCCTCATGGCGGGCGGATGGGGTTCGCCCGCGGCCACTGCCACTGCCTCGTCGAGATGCAGCTCACGCGGCCGGCCGTAGTCGTAGAGGCGGTAGGTAATATCGCTGTTCTGCTGGATTTCGATCAGTGCGAGGCCCGGCCCGATCGCGTGGACGGTGCCGGCGGGCAGGTAGAAGAAATCGCCAGCCTGCACGCCATGCCATTCCAGCAGGTGTTCGATCGACCCGTCCAGAGCGGCGGCGTGCATCGCTTCGGCGCTGACCGGCTCACGGAAGCCGATTGCAAGGCGGGCATTCGGCTCGGCATTGAGCACCAGCCAGCACTCTTCCTTGCCGCGCGAGCCAAACGGAGCCTGCGCATCGCCGGGGTGGACCTGGACTGACAGCTTCTCGCAGGTGAAAAGGTATTTCACCAGCAGGTCGGGCAAAGCCGCATCCGGCTCGAACCAGATCTCGCCGATCCGCTCGCCTGCAGGGGCGGCAAACGGCGCGGGCAGGGTGTCGCAGCCCCAGGGCTTGGCGACGGTGCGGGTTGGCAGCAGCTTCGCGGTCATGGCGCGTTCGGGCCCGGCAGCTTGCCCACCAGCTGCGCACCGCTGGCGCTGGTGACCAGGATTTCGTCGCCGTCGACGACCACGATCACACCCTCCAGCCCCACGACCGAGACGCGCGGCCCGTCGCTGTCCACCATGACATTGCGGCAGTCGAGCAGGTCTGCGCGCCCGGTCACGTGATTGCCCGCCGCATCGCCGCCACGGGCCGCGTGGAGTGCCTGCCAGCTGCCGATGTCGGACCAGCCGAGATCGGCCGGGACCATGGCGGCGCGGGCCGTGTTCTCCATGACCGCGTAATCGACTGACTCCCCCTTGATGGCTTGCCAGGGCGCAGCGGCGGGATCGAACCTGGCGTCAGCCCAGCCCCCTTGCTCCGCCGACTCGCCCACCAGCCGGGCCATGCCCGGGCGATGCGCAGCCAGTTCGGCCAGGAAGGCGCTTGCGCGCAAGGCGAAGATTCCCCCGTTCCAGCTATAGCCGCCCTGGGCGAGAAAGCCCTCGGCAGTGGCGCGGTCAGGCTTCTCCACGAACCGCTCCACCCGGAACCCGCCATCGAGCCGCGCTCCGCGCTGGATATAGCCATAGCCGGTCTCGGGCCGGTCCGGCGCAATGCCGAAGGCGACCATGCAATCCTGCCGGGCCAGCTCGGCTGCGGCCAGCGCCGCGGCACGGAAGGCGGCGATATCGGCAATATGGTGATCGCTCGGGCAGACCAGCAGAACGTCGTCGGGATCGAGCAGCGCAGCCGCCAGGGCAATCGCCGGCGCGGTGTTGCGGGCGGCCGGCTCGACTGCAATCCGCAAGCCCGCCCCGCCCTGCTCGCGGATCAAAGGCACGTGGGCCTCGCCCGCCACCACCAGTGGCGGGCCGAACATTGCCGGATCGCCGCACCGGTCGAGCGCCTGCTGGAACAGCGTGCGGCTGCCCACCAGTGGCAGGAACGGCTTGGGCCGTGCCTTGCGGCTGCGGGGCCACAGGCGGGTGCCGCTGCCGCCGCACAGAATAACCGGAACAATCGCGCTCATGCCGGCACCGCTAACACAGGCCGGTTACCATCTCGTAGCAGGCTCATAACGGCCGAAAATCAACCCGATAGCCATAGCGCGCCTCGACCGGCGTACCATCAGCCCGCGTAGCCGGGTTGAAGCGGATCTTCTCGACCACGAGCGGGCAGACCCGCGCGGTGGTGTCCGGATCGACCTGGGTGCTCGCAACCCCACAATCGCGCGCCCGGCCGTCGGCCGTGACTGTGAACACCACTGTCACCGACTTGCCGAAACGCGCCTGCCGTCCGCCTTCAGGCACCGGGAAATCGCGTGCCTGGTTGAGCTCGCCCGAGCGGACCGACGGCCTCGCCGCGATTCCGCCGCCCTGCCCGCCTCCGCCCGCGCCGCTGCCTGTCCCCAGTCCCTCGCCCCCGGCACCGGTGCCCTCACCGCTGTCGCGCGCGCCTGATGTGTTGGCGGCTCCGGTGGAGGAAGCGCGCGGAACGGGCGTGGTCTGCGGCACCGGCAGCCTTGGCGGCGGGGCGGTGACCGGCTTGGGCACGGCTTCCACGCCTTGCTCGCCCGCGGCGCCGGCATCGGGTTCCGGTTCCGGCTCCTGTTCAGGCGGGGCGGTGATGGTGACGGTGAAAGCGGCGACCACTGCTTCCTCCACCGAGGCCACAACCCCCGGCGCAAACACCCGGGTCAAACCGTAGATGGCAAGCAGGTGCGCCAGCACGATCACCACGATCAGCGCCGGACGGGGGCGACGGCGGGTGCTGGCGTAGTTGGCGCTTTCGGGCATGGCGACCTTTCCCGCTGGTTTCGGCCGCAACTCTAGCGCCCGATCCGCCCAGTGCAAAATCCCCGTACCACAAAAGCAAACGGCGGAGCCCCAGGAGGGGGCCCCGCCGCTGCTTTGCACGTAAGGTAGCGCCTGACTTAGAAGTCGTAGCTCACGCCAACCTTGATCCGCCATGCCGAAGAGCTGACGTTGACGAAGTTGTCGTTGTCAAAAGAGGACAGCCCGGTGGTTGCATCCGGCGTAATCCCGGCCGCACTGGTAAAGATGTAACGGCCCTGGGCATCGACGCCAGACACCGAGGCGACATCCTGCAAGCCGGCGAAATTGCGCCGCGTCTGCACGTTCCAGCTGGAATCGAGCATGTTGAGGAAGTTGTCGACGGTGGCGTAGAGCCGCAGCTTGTCATCCCGTCCGAACAGTCGGCCGGGGCCGGGCACTTCCTGCGAAATCGACAGATCCATGTCGAAATACCAGTCGTTTTCGCAGTGGTTACGCGTCACCGAACGACCGACGAACTCGCGCGCGCAATCGAGACCATTGGCGAAATCGGCCAGCGCCTGCACTGCACCCATGTTCGAGCTGGGCGAAACGTTTGGATCGTTCGGGCCGGTCGGCAGATAGACCAGCGCGTTGTCGTTACCGGAAGCGCTGTCGTTGAACGTCCCACCACCGGTGAAGGTCAGGCTGTAGGGACGGCCCGAACGGGCAACGAACGACACCGAGAAACGGCTCGCGAGGTCACCGAAGAACTCTTCCCTGAAGGAGAGCCGCGAGGTGATGTTGTGCTTCGAGGCATAGAAGCCACGTGTGGCTTCCGGATTTTGCCGGTCGAACGCAGCGGTCGAGTCATAGTTCGATCCGGCGGTCGAGCTCAGCATGTTCCGCCGGTCTTGCGAGTCGGTGTAGGCATAGCCCAGGTTGAAGTCGACCGAACCACCTTCGGTGAACAGGCCCCCGTCAAACCGCTTCGACAGGATAACCGAAGCGATGTGGCTTTCGAAGCTGCCTGCATTGGTCAGCATCAGTTCGTCGTCACGACCGGTGTTGAAGCAGGCCGAAGTGACGCCCTGGTACACCGGCCCCGGATTGAGGCCCACCAGTTCCGCGTTGCAACCAGCCACCGTCGGGTCGATCGCGCGGTAGATCGGACGACCATCGATGGTGAAGCCGTTCACCCCGAGCGCCGGATTGACCGTCTGCGACAGGTCAACCACCGTGAAGGGGTTGCGGGTCTTGCTGTAGATGTAATCCAGCACCAGGTTCCAGCCGCTGAAGAAGCCGGTTTCGGTGAAGTTCAGGTCCGATGCGAAGCCGATGTTGGCGCGCAGCACGCTGGGCATCTTGATGTCGGGGCTGATCGACTGGGTATCCCCCAGACCAGCAGCAGCACGCGCCGAACCGGCTGCCTGGAAGCAGCTCGGTACGCCGGTGAACTGGCCATTGACGACAACGTCGATCTGGCCAGCCGGGCACGGCGCATCATTGGTACCGCCCTGGGCGAAACCGCGGCCGTCATTCGAAAACGCATTGCTGAACCACACCAGCGGATCGCCGCCCGAGAAGATGCCGACGCCGCCACGCAGCTGGGCGCGGGAGAATACGGCAAAATCGTCGAGATCGTAGGTCAGCGCAAAGCGCGGCATCACGATCGGTTCAAGAGCGCTGAACCCGGTGTTGTTGCCGAAACCATAGCGGTCCACGAAGTTGGGGTTGATGGAGGGTGCACCGCCATCATACCAGTCCACGCGAAGGCCCATCACGGCATCGAGGCGATCGTTGATCTCCCATTCGTCCTGGGCGAACACCGAATAGGCCACGCGACCGAAATTGGCGGCGGCATCGTTCACATCACCTGTAGCCGAGAAATTGCCAAATGCGCCCAGGGTGCGGCCGGCTACCACGTTGCCCGGCAGGGTCGAAGTGGTGCCGGTGCTGCCTGGCGACAGCAGGCCTGCCCGCAGATCGTCAATGTTGCGGAACACCAGCGTGCCGGTAGCATTCTGGACGAACAGGTTGAACAAGGAGACCTTGCTGACTTCGGCACCGATCTTGATCCGGTGTGCACCAGCATCAAAGTTCGCTGCCGCCCGGAACTGGTCGACCTTCGTCTTCAGATCATTGCCCGAGCGGGAGTTGCCGGGCCCGGCCAGGACGGTGCCGTCAATCCCGGTCGGGTTGTCGATGCCGACGATAATACGCGGGATGGGGTTGGCCGACTGCGCTTCACCGCCGCCGATCGGATCCTGGAGATCCTGGATGTCCGCGCGTGAATAACGCAGCTCGGTCGAAAGGCGGTCATTCCATTGCGAGAAAAGACGGGCCGAATAGTAGTTGGACTCGGTGCCGCTGATGCGGAAGGTGTTGCGGCCCACTGCCTGCGGGTTGTTGCCCGAGAACAGGTCATCAGGCAGAGTGGTGCCTTCCTCAAGGCGCTGGTAGGTCGCCTCAAGGCGGTGATCGTCAGTGATCTGAAGGTCGCCGCGAACGAAGTAACGGTCATTCGTGAACGGACGGCTGGTCACGACGTCACCGGTGTCGATGTCGTAGACATCGTTCAGCACCTGGCGCACTTCGTTGAAC
>NCJP01000353.1 GCA_002278985.1 Erythrobacter sp. 34-65-8 | reverse complement strand
GGAACAACGTATGAACACAGAGAGCAAGCATGTGATCATTGTCGCTGGCGCCGGACCAGCGGGAATGGCTGTGGCTGCTTCACTTGCGAAGGCAGGTCATGAAGTCATTATTCTCAATCGCGACATCAAGGGGCAAGGCATCTACTGTTACGTTACGCTCAACGCTGGCGAGGCAGGCTCAGACGCCCTGCTGGCCGAGCTCAGGCAGCACGTGCGCAAGGAAATCGGCCCGATCGCCACGCCCGACCATATCCAGTTCACCGACGGCCTGCCCAAGACCCGTTCCGGCAAGATCATGCGCCGGATCCTGCGCAAGATCGCTGAGAACGATTTCGGGTCATTGGGAGACACCTCGACCCTGGCCGACCCTTCACTCGTGGAACGGCTGGTCGAAGGGCGGAAAGACGGCTGAATCTATGGCTGCCCGAATCATCATCGCTGACGACCACCCGCTGTTCCGCAGCGCCCTGGGGCATGCAGTTAGCAAGGTGTGGCCGGAAGCGGAGGTGGTGGAGGCCGGTTCGGCAGGCGCGGCGCGTGCCGCGCTGGCGTACGGTGCGGAAGCCCTGCTGCTTGACCTTCATATGGAGGATTCGCACGGCCTCACCGTGCTGATGGACCTGCGGCAGGACTATCCCGCCCTCCCCATCGTGATCGTCTCTGCCAGCGAGGAACCGCGGGTCTATGCCGCTGCCAGCCAGCTGGGCGCGGCGGCGTTCATCCCCAAGTCGGCGAGCCTCGACGACATGCGCGGCGCGCTCACGGCCGTACGCGAAGGGGACAGCTGGTTTCCTGAAACCGATGTCGATGCGGACGATGATCTTGCCCGCATGGCCAGCCTCACCCCGGCCCAGCGCCGTATCCTTGGGCAGATGCGCGCAGGCCTGCTCAACAAGCAGATCGCCTGGGAACTCGAGATCAGTGAAGCGACGGTGAAGGCCCACATCACTGCCATTTTCCGCAAGCTGGGGGTGGTCAGCCGGACCCAGGCAGTGCTGCTGGCGACCAAGCTCGACGTCGATCAACCAGCGGCCGACGCCGCCGCGTCCTGAGCACCGGAACGCCGGCCCCGCGCCACGGCATCCGAGATCAGCGCCCGCAGGGATGCCGGTGATGACGGCTTGAGCAGGCGGCGCGCATCCATCCGGCGCGCGGCCTGCTCGGTTTCCTCGCTCGCCTCGGCCGTCAGCAGGATCGCCGGGGGTACCGTTCCCCACCCCTCGCACAGTGCATGATAGACAGCATCGCCCCGTGCATCGTCATCCAGCCTGAAATCCATGATCACGGCATCGGGGGCAGCTGGACAGGCCACGCGCGCGCCGG
>NCJP01000352.1 GCA_002278985.1 Erythrobacter sp. 34-65-8 | reverse complement strand
GCTGGAAAACCGGCAGGCGGACCTTCGTGGCAGGCTCGAGGCGGCGATGGACGCGCTGGAAGGCGAACAGGCGACGATCCGCGAACTGGCAGAGATTGCAGGCGTCAGCGAGGGTGTTCTTCGGGGACTCGTCAATCAGGGCGTGCTCGAGGCGGTCGAAGTCGATGTCGACCGTCCCTATCCGAGAGCGCAGCCGGGTCATGCCGCTATTGCTCTCAATGCCGATCAGAAACGGGTCTCCGACAGGCTGGTAAAAGCGGTGGAGGACCGGACATTCGCCCCCTTTCTGCTCGATGGGGTCACCGGATCAGGCAAGACTGAAACCTATTTCGAACCCGTGGCCGCTGCCTTGCGGTCTGACCGGCAAGTGTTGGTGCTACTCCCCGAAATTGCGCTGACCGAAGCGTTTCTGCGCCGTTTCGAAGACCGCTTTGGTGCATCGCCCATCGTCTGGCATTCAAGCCTCAAATCCACCGAACGTCGCCGCGCATGGCGGGCGATCGCAAGCGGATCGGAAAATGGCGGGGCACAGGTCGTGGTAGGCGCGCGTTCGGCATTATTCCTGCCTTATGCCAATCTTGGTCTGATTGTGGTCGATGAAGCGCATGAGACCAGCTTCAAGCAGGACGAAGGCGTGCGTTACAATGCCCGCGACGTGGCGGTCATGCGCGCCCGGTTTGAGAAGATCCCGGTCGTATTGGCGAGTGCCACACCCGCGCTTGAAAGCCTGCAGATGGCGGAAAGCGGGATTTACGAAAAGCTGGACCTGCCGGGACGGTACGGAGGGGCGACACTGCCTACGATCCGCACGATCGACCTCACGGAACACAAGCCGGAACGGGGGCGCTGGCTTGCCCCCGAGCTGGTAGAGGCACTGGAAGATCGGCTAACCAAAAACGAACAATCATTACTTTTTCTTAACCGTAGAGGTTATGCCCCCCTCACCTTGTGCCGCAATTGCGGCTATCGTTTCCAATGTCCCAATTGCAGTGCCTGGCTGGTCGAGCACCGGTTCAGTCAGCGGCTTGCCTGCCATCATTGCGGCCACGAGGCGCGCCCGCCGGATAACTGCCCCGAGTGCGGCGAACCCGAATGTCTTGTCGCCTGTGGCCCGGGGGTGGAACGGATCGCAGACGAGGTAGCCCAACTCATGCCCGAAGCACGGGTTGCAATTGTCACTTCCGATACGCTGAATTCGCCCGAAAAGGCTGCCGAATTTGTTTCCCAGGCCGAGGAACGGGCAATCGACGTGATTGTCGGCACGCAGCTGGTCACCAAAGGGTTCCATTTTCCCGAACTTACGCTGGTAGGCGTGGTCGATGCCGATCTCGGCCT
>NCJP01000104.1 GCA_002278985.1 Erythrobacter sp. 34-65-8 | reverse complement strand
TTGAGCTGTTCGATCTGCTGGCTGACATTGCGCAGCGCCGCAACGCTGGCGTCGGTCGAGTTCTGCATCGAGCGGATCTGGGCCGCGACATCTTCCGTCGCCCGGCTGGTCTGCGCGGCCAGTTCCTTCACTTCCGACGCTACGACTGCGAATCCCCGGCCGGCCTCGCCGCCGCGAGCGGCCTCGATCGAGGCGTTGAGCGCGAGGAGGTTGGTGCGCCGGGCGATGGTCTGAATCAGTTCGACCACCTGGCTGACTTCGACCGCTGCCGAGGACAGGCGCGAGATCGTCGCATCTGCCTCGTCGGCCGAATCCGATGCCCTGCGGGCAAGCTCGGCTGAGGTCGCTGCCTGACGGCTTATTTCCCCGATCGACATGGCAAACTCGTCGCTTGCGGCAGCCGCTGCCGTGGCGCCGCCAGACGCTTCATGCATTGCACCGGCTACGCGCCCGGCCTGGTGCGAAGCGGACTCTGCGGCATCGGCCATCGACTTGGCTGTGGTCTTGAGCTGGCTCGATGCGGCTGCAACGCTGGCGACCACTTCGCCGACCGTGTGGCTGAACTGTTCGGACAGTTGCGCCAGGATCCGCTTGCGTTCCGCCCGCGCCCGTTCGCGCTCCGCGAACAACTCGTCCAGCTTGAAGCCCGACTTGTGGAACACATTGAGCGCCCGCGCCATCTCCCCGATTTCATCCTGCCGGTCGAGCCCGGTGACAGCGATGTCGCGCTCGCCACTGGCAAGGCGGGTCATGTCGCTGGCCAGCTTGCCGAGCGCCCCTGAGGTGTGGTCGCGCAAACGCACATACCAGCCGAACCCTGCCAGCGAGACGAACGCCACCAGACCAAGGGCGAACAGGCTGGTGTTCCACAACACGGCCCGCGCTTCGTCGATGTCGGCGGCATTGCTGGCTTGCCACATGCCTGCTGCACCGATCAGCAGCAGGGCAAACGTGGTGCCCGCGCTGATGCCGACGGTAAGCCGGAACTTGGCCGAAAACGGCTGGTCATTGAACCAGCGCGTTGCCCGCCCGACTGCAGAGCGTTCCTCTGCCAGGCCGTCGGCAGCGGTCTCGATGGCGGCGATTTCCGACGCCATGGCATCGGTCAGAACGTTGGTATGCGCGTTCATGCTTCACTCCGTTTCATCTGGGGCGGTGCGAGATGCTGGGCAATCTGGTCAGCTGGCATGGCCTTGAAGTAGAGCCATCCCTGGATCTGGTCGCATCCCGCGCTGCGGACCATCTGGGCCTGGGCTTCAGTCTCGACGCCCTCGGCTGCCACGTTCATGTGCAGCGCCCGCGCCATCGAGATGCTGGACAGCATCATGGCCCGGCTGCTTTCGTCGGCCGCCGAATCCACCACCAGTGACCGGTCGAGCTTCAGCTTGTCGAACCGGAACCGGCGCAGGAAGCCGATCGAGGCATAGCCGGTGCCGAAATCGTCAAGCGACACATTGACGCCGAAACTTCGGATGAGCGCCAGGCTGCGCTCTGCCACGACGGGGTCGAGCACCAGCGAAGTCTCGGTGATTTCCAGTTCGAGCCGCTCGGCCGGGAAGCCCGTTTCTTCAAGAATATTGCCAAGCTCGACCGGGAACTCGAAGTTCCGCAGCTGCGCTGCCGAGACATTGACCGACATCTTGATGCCGTTCCAGCCAAGGGCATCGGTGCAAGCCCGCCGCAGGACCCACAGCCCGATTGCGTTGATCAGCCCGGACTCCTCGGCCACCGGAATGAACACGTTGGGCCCGATTGCAGTGCCGTCTGGCCGGACCCAGCGGATCAGCGATTCCACCGCCACTACCTCGCCGCTGCAGGCATCGACCAGCGGCTGATAATGCACCTGGAACTCGTCATTCAGCAGGGCTGTGCGCAATTGGTGGTCCAGATCGCGCATCGCCTCGAGGCTGCGGTCGAAATCGGGCTGGTACCAGCTGCAGCGCATCTTTCCGCTGCGCTTGGAGACATACATCGAGATATCGGCCCGGCGCAGCAGCTCGGATGAAGGGAGGTTCTCTGCACCTGCCGAGCGGGCCAGGCCGATGCTGGCACCGATGGCTATGCGGCGGTCGTCCACTGCCAGGGGGTGACCGAGGCGATCAAGGAATGTCCGGCAGATGCCTTCCAGCACCGTGCCGGCCACTGGGCCGCAGACGGTGATCGCGAACTCGTCGCCGCCAAGGCGGAAAGCCGTGGCATGAATTCCGCATACCTCGCGCAGCTTCCCGGCGAGCAGCTTGATCATGGTGTCGCCGACGCTGTGGCCGTAAAGATCGTTGAGCATCTTGAAATCGTCGAGGTCGATCAGAGCCACAGCGACTTCACCGCCATCCTCCCGTTCCCTGCGTACTCGGGCGTGCAGGGCACGGCGATTCGGCAGGCCGCACAGGCTGTCTGTCAGGCCGAAGCCTTCCAGACGGTCAATGTAGTCGAGATTGATGCGCCCGAGGATGATGGCGGTTGGCACATAGATCAGGATGGTGACGAACAGGATCCACTGACCGAGTGCGGGATCCAGCCGGTCCCCCAGCAGGGCCAGGCCGCACGCGGTCGCGAACAGCACGGTCAGTACCAGGAACGGCGCATGAACCCATGCGCGCGTACCCAGACTGTTTTCGTCCTGAATGGTGGCCAATTGTCATCCCTCGCGTGGTGCGGCGTGCCTCTGTGCTACCTTGCTGCGACTAAGGAACTGTTAAGCCGGATTTTACCTTGTTATCCGGTCACCTGATGCTGGCCCGGGCTTGCCGGACGGGCGCATTGCTTGCCGATTTCCGGCGGCAGAGGCCCTGGTTGCCTTCGACCGGCTCGAAAATGCCGGTGCGCCCTACGACCGTCTCGCCTGCGCCCAGCATCAGCCAGCCGTCTTCCGCAAGCGCCTGATCAAGCCGGGCAAAGGCGCGTTCGCGCGTCGGGCCGTCGAAATAGAGCAGGACGTTGCGGCACAGTACCAGATCGAACGGACGCGCATGGTCGAACGGGTCAAGGATGTTGCGCCGTTCGAAGCGGACCATGGCGCGCAAGGCGTCGTTGGGTGCCCAGCCATTCGGGGTTTCGTGGAACCAGCCGAGCATCTGACCGACCGAAAGGCCGCGCTGGATCTCGAACTGGCTGTAACAGGCATGGTGTGCCGCAGCGACGGCCCGACCGGAAACGTCAGTACCGACAATCTCCACGCTCCAGCCGCGCCAGCGTTCCGGTTCCTGGGCGAACAGGATCGCCGTGGTGTAGGCTTCTTGTCCGGTTGAACAACCGGCCGACCAGATCCGCAGGCGGCGGGCGCCGGCACGGCGGGCGGCAAGATCGGGCAGGACCTTGCCCGCCAGCATTTCGAACATCGGCCGGTCGCGGAAGAAGTAGGTCTCGTTGTTGAGCAGAGCCTCGACCACGTCACGGGCGAGAATGTCGGCACCGGATTCGGCCAGCAGGCAGGCGAGCTGGTCGACATTGCTGATGCCCTGTTCGCGGAACAGCCCGGCAAGTGCGGTGTCGATGCGCCAGCGCCGCCCTTCGGTCAGCTGCTGCCCGGTGCGGGCGCGCAGGAGATCCGCCACAACGCTGTGAGAGGCGCTGAACCCGCTCATCGCCCGAGCCCGCAAAAAGCGGCGATCCGGATGCCAAGCTGGTCTGGCGGCAGGATAGCTTCGGCCAGACCTGCTTCGACGATCGCCCGGGGCATCCCCCAGACAGCCGAGCTGGCCTGGTCCTGCACGAGAATGCGACCCCCAGCCCTGACCAGGTCCACCGCACCAAGGGCACCGTCGCGGCCCATGCCGGAAAGAACGACGGCAAGGGTTCTGGCACCGGCGGTGCGGGCGAGGGATTCGAAGAGGGGATCGACCGAGGGGGTGCAGCCGCTCGGTGCCGGCCTGGTTGAGCTGCCAAGCACGAGCGCGTCGCCCTGCTGCTGCACCAGCAGATGGCTGGCGCCGCTGGCAACGTAGATACGACCCGGCATCAGCTGCATGCCATCTTCACCGACGATCGTTTCGCGGTCCGAAGCCAGCTGCAATTGCCGGGCAAACACCTTGGCAAACGACGCCGGGAGGTGCTGGACCACGACCAGTGGCTGGCTGACCCCACCGGGCAGATGCCGCAGGAGCTGCCCCAACGCATGAATCCCGCCCGTTGATGCGCCCACCGCAATCACGGATGGTATAAGCGCGGGAGCATTGGGCCGGCCCGGTGCAGAGCGCACCGGCAGAGTGGCTTTCTCGCACGCCGGCATCGGCTCCAGCTTTGCCAGGGCGCGGACGCGCTGCACCAGGGCACGGCGGTATTCCTCATCGAACTGGCCTGAACGGGGCTTCAGCATGGTGTCGGCCGCGCCCATGGCCAGCGCGGCGAGCGTATGTTCGGCCCCGGCCTCAGTCAGGGAAGATACCACCAGCACCGGCAGGCGGGGCCGGGCCGCCAGCAGCCGCGGCAATGTTTCCAGCCCGCCGATTCCCGGCATATCCAGATCGAGCAGCACAACGTCTGCAGACGTGCGGGCCAGCTCGCTCAGAGCGAGCTCTCCGCTGCTGACCTTGGCGACGATTTCCATGTCGGGCTCGGGGTCGATTACCCGGGACAGGATGGTGCGGACAATCAGCGAATCGTCCACTACCATCACCCGGATCGGGCGCGCACCAGCCTGTTTTGCCGCACTTTCAGGTGTTTCGCTCAAGGCAGTCGGGGCCATCATCCTGGCCTCAGCCCATGCCCACCAGCTGGAGCTTGATCTGCAAGGTTTCATGATCGAAGGGTTTCATGACGTATTCGTCGGCTCCCGCTTCGATCGCTTCGCGAATGTGGGCCACATCGTTTTCGGTCGTACAGAACACCACTTTGGGTCGGTCGCCGCCAGATCGCTGCCGCAGCTGGACGATGAATTCGATCCCGGTCATGACCGGCATGTTCCAGTCCAGCATGATCAGGTCGGGCATGGCCTCGCCACAGCGTTCCAGCCCGACAAGGCCGTTTTCCGCCTCATCGACCGAGAACCCCAGCGATTCGAGAATATGCCGTGAGACCTTGCGGATTACCCGCGAGTCGTCGACGATCAGGCAGGTTTTCACAGGTTCAGTCCCTTGTGGTCAGGCCGGAAGGCTATGGCCTTTAGGTTAACGTAGGCCTTACGCAGCACGGGCCTGCGCTCCGTCTGGTCCGGCAACCAGGCACGGAATGGAAACCAGCACGGCCGGGCCGGCCGCCGTTTCAATCAGTCCTTCGGCAACATCGTCCCAGTTCCGGCCAAGCGAAGCCTCGGACGGGGCGGGGGCCGAAAGGGCTTCGGCAACATCCACCACCCGGTCAACCAGCAGGGCATAGGCATGGCCGTCCACCTCGACCACGGCAGCCCGCCCTTCGGTGGGCCAGTCCGTCGGACACAGACCGATGGCGGCGCGCGTATCGATAACTGTCAGCGCCCGGCTACGCAGCGCGGTGAGGCCAGCGACATGGGGTTGGGCCAGCGGCACCGGCGCCACCTGGTCGAGTTCGACCACTGACTGCACCGCTGCGCCAGGGATGGCTGCGCAGCGTCCTGCGATGGTCACAAGCAGAAGCAGATCGCCCATCACGCTGTCCTCGCGGCGTTGCCCAGCGCGGCGAGGAGCGCCGCGCGGTCGTAGCGATAGATAGAGCCCGGGTCCTGGCCCACAGGGTCCGGGGTGGCGCGGAGCCGGATGACGGGCACGCCTGTTGGCTGTGCTGGCTCCTCGGTCTCGGCCGCAATCACTATGTCGCAGGGATCGGGTGCATCCGCGCCGATCACCGCGTAACCGGCGCTTTCAAGCAGTGGCCGCAGGAAAGTCCCGGCCCAGCCATCGTCCTGCGGCAGGCGGCAGGTCCGGGGCCGCGCCGAGGGTACCAGCGCGGCATGGCGGGCAAACAGGGCGTGGCTGTCGACGATCACTGTTGCCTCGCCCTCGATCACGGCCGTGCCTTCGAGAATGTCGTCGCCAGGCAGGGGAATGATGTCACCCGTCAGGTCGGCCGTGTTGTCGATCGCCGCAGCGGCAAGGATCAGGTCGGCCGCCCCGTCGGATAGCCACAAGGCCGGGAAACCAGCCAGCGGCAATTCGCGGCCTTCCAGCCCCGCCATCGGCAGCGTTCTGCCATCAATGGTGACCCGGCAATGCGCCCCTTCGATGGTGACTGCATTCCGCTCAAGCGTAACAATGCGCCGCACCGCCGCCATCCGGAC
>NCJP01000351.1 GCA_002278985.1 Erythrobacter sp. 34-65-8 | reverse complement strand
GGCTTGCCGCGCAATCCCAACGCGCCCGATCCGATCCGCGTGGCCCGCGCACCTGTGCTGGAAGAGGAAGGGCTGTTCCCCGCAATGGTCTCTCCGCTGACTGGCGAACCTGTAGGCGAAGCGGAGCAGACATCGGACAGAACCCGTCTTGCCGGGGCAGATAATAGTCGTAGCCAGCTTGCTGCGTCGCGTTCGCTGGCCGAGCGACTGGCGATGGACAATCCGCTCAGAGGTCCGGTTGCGGAGCTCTCGGAATGACCGCCATCGCCGTCAACACGGCAATTGCACAGGGCAGGTCTGATCTTGGCGGAATCCGCCAGCGCTTGCTCGATGATGCGCGTATGCGAGTATTGTGGGTCGCCATAATTTTCGCTCTGGTCGCAGCGGCGGCGCTGTTCCGGATCGCTTATCTTGGGCTGAGTGACCAGGTTACGCGCCCAACTTCGCTGGAAGAGGCCCTTCTGCCCCCGCGCGGTGAATTGACCGACCGCAATGGCGTGCCATTGGCGCGCGCTTTCCCTGCCTACGCCCTGTGGTACAATCCCGAAGCCATGGGCGATCCGGACAACCCATTGGTCAGATCCCCGAGAGAGGTTGCGATCCGGCTCAAGGCCATTTTCCCCGGACTGGGTGTCGAAGAGACAGCTGCCAAGCTGGCGGCAGGGCGGCCGACTTATATCCAGCGCCGGATCCTCCCCGAAGATGCGAACAAGGTGATGGCGCTCGGCGAACTGGCGCTGGAATTGCCTCGCGAGACTGATCGGCATTATCCTCAGGGTTCGATGGGTGCCCATGTGCTCGGCTATGTCGATCGCGAGGGGCAGGGGCGGATCGGGATGGAGCAGGTCCTCAATGACCGGCTGAGCGATCCGGACCTGCGTGGGCAGCCGGTGGCGCTGTCCATCGATATGCGTGCACAGGGCGCGCTGGAGGACGAATTGCGGCGTGGCATGCTGGCTACCAATGCGATGGGCGCTGCGGGCGTGGTCCTCGATGTCGATAGCGGCGAGATCATGGCGCTGGCCTCCTTGCCCGAATTCGACCCCAACAGCGTCGAGCCAGGCGATCTCCTCCAGTCGGAGGAAATGCGCCTCCGCGGCGAGACCCCGAGAAGCTTCAACAGGGTGACCAACCAGGTCTACGAGCTGGGTTCGACCTTCAAGCCCCTGTCCATCGCGGCAGCGATCGACGCCGGGGTGGTTCGCGATTTCGGGCGGCGGTATGATGCCTCCCCGGTGAAGGTGGGGCGGTTCTCGATCAAGGACAGCCACTTTATCGGGCATCATCTCAATGTCGCCGAAACGCTGATCCACTCATCCAATACCACCACTGCCCGGATT
>NCJP01000103.1 GCA_002278985.1 Erythrobacter sp. 34-65-8 | reverse complement strand
TATCCTGCACCACCCGCCCGATGCGCCCCGGCGAGGAAAACGGGGTCCACTACCACTTCGTCAGCGATGCCGACTTCGACCGGATGGTCGAGGAAGACGACTTCTACGAGTGGGCGCACGTGTTTGGTCACCGCTACGGCACGCCCAAGGCCCGCGTCCGAGCCGCGCTGAAGGAAGGGCAGGACTTCCTGTTCGACATTGACTGGCAGGGCACCCAGCAGCTCTACCAGAAGGACCAGCAGGACGTGGTCCGGGTGTTTCTCCTCCCCCCCAGCATCGACGAACTGCGCCGCCGCCTCGAAGGCCGCGCGCAGGACAGCCAGGACGTGATCAACGCCCGGATGGAGCGCGCCCGCGCCGAGATCAGCCACTGGGACGCCTATGACTACGTGGTAATCAACGACAATGTGCAGGCCTGCTTCGGCAAGGTGCAGCAGATCCTCGCCGCCGAGCGGATGAAGCGCCAGCGCCAGACCGGGTTGATCCCGTTCGTGCGCGAACTGATGGGTTAGACGGGTCAGTCGCTCGCGAAGCTGCCCCGGGTCCGGTTGGCGATGGCCACCAGCGTCAGCATCACCGGCACTTCCACCAGCACGCCCACCACCGTCGCCAGTGCCGCGCCGCTGCCCAGTCCGAACAGGCCGATGGCAACCGCTACTGCCAGTTCAAAGAAGTTGGACGTGCCAATCAGCGCACATGGCGCGGCAACCGCGTGCGGCACCTGCCACACCTTGGCCCAGCCATAGGCGATGAAGAAGATGCCATAGCTCTGGACGATGATCGGCACCGCGATCAGCGCAATCAGCAGCGGGCGTACGACAATGGTCTGCGCCTGGAAGCCGAACAGCAGCAGCACCGTCAGCAGCAGGCCGATGACCGAGAGCGGCTTCATGCGCGCGGTGAAGGCAGTCACTGCCTCGACATTGCCGCCATGACCGGCGAGCAGGCGGCTGCGCACAAGGGCTCCGGCAAGCAGCGGCACGACCACATAGAGCGCGACCGACAGCAGCAGCGTTTCCCACGGCACGGCAATGTCCGTCACCCCGAGCAGCAGCGCAACAATCGGCGCGAAGGCGACGATCATGATCAGGTCGTTCGCCGCCACCTGCACCAGGGTATAGGCCGGGTCGCCCTTGGTCATCTGCGACCAGACGAACACCATCGCAGTGCAGGGTGCCGCGCCGAGCAGGATCAGCCCGGCGATGTACTGCTGGGCATCGGCCGGCTCGATCAGGTCGGCGAACACCACTTCGAAAAACAGCACGCCCAGCGCCGCCATGGTGAACGGCTTGATCAGCCAGTTGACCACCAGCGTAATGACCAGCCCCCTCGGCTTGTCACCCACCCGCCGGACCGCGCCGAAATCGACCGCGACCATCATCGGAAAGATCATTGCCCAGATCAGCACCGCAACCACCAGATTGACCGACGCATATTCGAGCGCGGCAAGCGCGCCGAACATGCCCGGCACCAGGTTACCCAGCGCAAGGCCGGCGAGGATCGCCGCCCCGACCCAGACGGACAGCCATTTCTCGAACAGGCCAAGCCCGGCAGCGCGGGCCTCGGCGGCAGCCGTGGAACTGGTCATTGTGCGTCCGCCTCCCGCCCGATCGCTTGCAGCCTGTCGCGTAATGCGAGTTCTTCGAGGCTGGCAAGCGGAAGCGCAAGGAGCAGGTCGATCCGCCGCTTCATCATGCGGAAGGCATCGAGGAAGGCGGCGGCTTTTTCCGCGTCGCTCCCTTCCACCGCCGCCGGGTCGGGAATGCCCCAGTGCGCCGAGGTTGGCCGCCCCGGCCAGACCGGACAGGTTTCCGCCGCCGCGCTGTCACAGACGGTGAAGATCAGGTCGAATTCCGGGCCGTCAGCGAATTCGTGCCAGTTCTTCGAACGATACCCGTCGACCGGATAGCCGAGGGTCTTCAGGGTGTGGATTGCCCAGGGATTGACCGCGCCGGTGGGATTGCTGCCGGCGCTGAAAGCCCGGAAGCGGCCTGCGCCATCATGGTTCAGGATTGCTTCACCCAGAATCGAGCGGGCAGAGTTGCCGGTGCACAGGAACAGCGCATTGAGCGGTCTTTCGGTCATGGCAAATCTCAGCAGCAGGTAGCAGGTGCGGAGGCCGCTTGCGGCACGCAGCACGCACCGTTGGCAGCATTGGCCGAAGCCAGCTGGGCCAGATCCGGGCTGCCGCCGTAGGTCGTGCTGCCGCCTTCGGTCAGGAAGGCTTCCCAGACCACGCCGTCAGGATCGGCGATCCAGCTCTTTTCCGATTTCGCATAGCAGCAGGTGGTCGCGCCTTCCTCCAGCACCGGGCCGTCAGCGGCCTTGAGGCGGGCGTAGACTTCGGCCAGTTCGGCCTGATCTTCGACCTGCAGGCCGACATGCTCGATGCCCTTGGCCGCATCGGCGCGCATGGAGATGGCGAAGTTGATGCGCGGGTCCTCCAGCATCCACTTGGCATAGTCGGGCTTCACCACGGCGGGTTCGGCGCCGAACAGATTCGCATAGAAGGCGATTGAACGATCAAGGTCGGTCACGCCGACATGGACATGGAAGCGTTTCATCAGGCAGTCTCCCGTTTCGGATGGTCTTGCGGTTCCAGTTCGCCATCGCAGGCCACCCCGCCGCAGCAGTTTTCCATGAGGTAACCCATCAGGCGGTTCATGGCGGCGTAGTCCGCCGAGTAGATGATCGAGCGGCTTTCGCGCCGCTGAGTGACCAAGCCGGCGTTGGCGAGCTGGGCGAGGTGGAAGCTCATCGAAGAAGGGGGCACGTCAAGCTTCTCGGCCAGGACCCCGGCCGCCAGCCCACTGTCGCCCGCCTGGACCAGCAGGCGGAACACCGCCAACCGGTGCTCCTGCGCCAGTGCACCAAGCGCTTTGATGACAATGGCTGGTTCCATCCGTGCATTCCCATGATTCGATAATTGTCGAATTATGGGAATGACCGCGTGCCGTCAAGTAGGCTTTGGCGGCTTCAGCCGCGCCCCATAGAAAAGCCCCGCATCGCGGGGCTTTTCGTAGTCCGGATAGTCAGTCGGCTGCGCGGCTGCGCGTCAGCCCTTGCCGCCGGGATCGGCGAAGTGGCTCGGCAGGTGGGCGTTGACCACGCCGCCGTCGACCGTCAGCGTATCACCGACGACGTAGTCACCGGCGCGGCTGGCAAGGTAGATTGCAGCCGCGGCCATGTCTTCCGCCACCCCGATCCGCTTGGCGGGAATGCCTGCCGCACTGGCATCGGGGGCGTTCTTGGCCGCCTTGTTCATCTCGCTGGGGAATGCCCCCGGGGCGATCGAGGTGACAACGATGTTGTCTTCAATCAGCCGTGCCGCCATCCGCCGGGTCAGCTGGATCAGGCCCGCCTTGCTCGCCTGATAAGCGTAGGTTTCCCACGGGTTGATCCGCTGTCCATCAATCGAGGAGACGTGGATCACCTTGGCAGGCCGCCCGGGGCTGGCCGCCGCAACCAAGAGCGGATGGAGCTTCTGGGTCAGGAAGAACGGCGTCTTGACGTTGAGGTCCATTGTCCGGTGCCAGCCTGCCTCGCTGAATTCGAGGAACGGCTGGCCCCAGGCGGCACCCGCGTTGTTGATC
Source organism: Erythrobacter sp. 34-65-8 (assembly GCA_002278985.1). GTDB lineage: Bacteria > Pseudomonadota > Alphaproteobacteria > Sphingomonadales > Sphingomonadaceae > 34-65-8. The sequence continues at coordinate 2,608 of NCJP01000103.1, read as the reverse complement.
AGGATGTCGAGCTTGTTTTCGCGCCTGGCGATCTCGTCCGCCAGATGCTGCATCCCGTCCATCTGGCTGAGATCGGCGGGGATACCGATGACCTTATCGGCACCAAAATGCGCGATGGTCTCTTCCATCTGCTCGACCTTGCGGGCGGAGATGTAGACCCGGGCGCATCCGGCGGCGAGCAGACCTTCGACGAACATCCGGCCAATACCCCGGCTGCCGCCGGTCACCAGCGCAACGCGCCCGTCGAGGTTGAACAGGGAATGCAGGTCCATAATCAATATCCGCTCAGCTTGGCCACGCGATCGGCGTGGTAATAGAGGTCACCGAGGAACTCCTGCAGCGCACGATCGCGCTTCATGTAGAGGCCCACGTCGTATTCGTCGGTCATGCCGATACCGCCGTGCATCTGCACCCCTTCCTTGACCGCGAGGCTAGCAGCCTTGGAGACCTTGGCCTTGGCGACCGAAGTCATCAGGTCAGCCCGCTCACTGCCGCCATCCAGCAGCTGGGCCGCCTTGATGGTGATCGCGCGGGCGATCTCGACTTCGGAATAAAGGTGCGCGGCGCGGTGCTGCAGCGCCTGGAACTCGCCGATCAGCTTGCCGAACTGCTTGCGCTGCTTGAGGTAATCGACCGTCATGTCCATCGCCCCGCTGGCCACGCCCACGCCCTCGGCCGCCGCGCCGATGCGCCCGGCCATCAGCACGGCACCCAGCACTACACGCCCGCCATCGACTTCGCCGATCACGGCATCACCATCCAGCTCGACGCTGTCGAACCTGGTGTGGGTCGCCATCGAGCTGTCGACCAGCCGCACGGCATCATGGCTCATGCCCGCCGCGTCCCTGGGTACGGCGAACAGGGTAATGCCATCTGCATCGTCATCGCTGCCCGAAGTGCGCGCCGCAACCACCAGCATATCGGCACTGGCCCCGTGGATCACGAAGTCCTTCTGCCCGGAAAGACGGAAACCGTTGCCCGATTTCTCGGCGCGGGTCCTGATCCGTTCGGGCCGATGCTTCGCACCTTCGTCAATCGCCACGGCGAACACGCTGTCGCCCGACAGCAGGCCGGGGAGATAACGACCCTTGAGGTCGGCAGAGCCGTGCTTGAGCGCGGTCGCCGCCAGCACAGCGCTGGTCAGGAAGGGCGAGGGGGTGAGGTTGCGGCCGATTTCCTCGAGCACGATTCCGGCCTCGACATGGCCCATGCCCATGCCGCCGTCTTCCTCGCCGACGAGGATGCCGGTGAAGCCCATTTCCGCCATCTGCTTCCACAGCGCATGGCCGAACCCGTCCTTGCATTCACGGTCGCGCCAGTGGCGCAGCTGTTTCCCGATGCTGCCTTCCTCGGCCATGAACTGGCTGGCGGTTTCGGCCAGCATCGCCTGATCGTCATTGTGGTACAGTGCCATGATTCAGGCTCCCGGCAGGTCGAGAATGCGTTTGGAAATGACGTTGAGCATGACCTCGCTGGTGCCGCCCTCGATCGAGTTTGCCTTGGTCCGCAGCCAGTCACGCGCCGGCTTGCCGCCGCGTGTTTCCTCGCTGTCCCACTCCAGGCTGCGCGATCCGCCCGCACTCATCATCAGTTCGTGGCGCCGCTTGTTGAGCTCGGTCCCGACGTACTTCATCATGTTCGGCTGAGCCGGATGGGCCTTGCCGACCTTGATCTCGTCAAGGAACTTCTCGCCCATCGCGGTGTAGGCCAGCGCATCGACATCGAACAGTGCCAGCTCGGCGCGCAGCAGGGGGTCGATCTCGCCGGCATGGCGCAGCATCGCCGCGCCGATGCCCGCTGTCCGATCCCCGCCACCTGCGCCGGAGATCATCTCGCGCTCGTGGCCGAGCAGGTACTTGGCCACATCCCAGCCGCGGTTGATCTCGCCCACGAAGCCGGGCACGTCCTCGCCATAGGATTTCGGCACGGCGACATTGTCGAAGAAGGTTTCGCAGAACGGGCTGTTGCCGCTGATCAGCTTGATCGGCTTGGTGGTGACACCGGGCGTCCTCATGTCGAACAGCATGAAGGTGATGCCCTGGTACTTGTTCCCCTTGTCGGTCCGGACGAGGCAGAAAATCCAGTCACACTTGTCGGCATAACTGGTCCAGATCTTCTGGCCACTGACCACCCAGTGATCGCCGCGATCTTCCCCGAAGGTCTGCATCGAGACCAGGTCAGACCCGCTGCCGGGCTCGGAATAGCCCTGACACCAGCGGATCTCGCCGCGCGCGATTTCGCCCAGGAAACGCTTCTTCTGACCTTCAGTCCCGAAGTGGAGCAGCGCGGGGCCGAGCATCCAGATGCCGAAGCTCGACAGTGGCGGGCGCGCGCTGATGCGGTTCATTTCCTCGCGCAGCACCTTGGCTTCGGCAGCATTGAGACCTGCTCCGCCATATTCCTTGGGCCAGGCCGGAACGGTGTAGCCCTTGGCGACGCAGGCTTCGAACCAGGCCTTCTGCGCTTCGCTCTGGAACGTGGCGTTGCGCCCGCCCCAGAATATGTCCTCTTCGCCGCGCGCGGGTTCGCGCATCTCAGGCGGGCAGTTGGCCTCCAGCCAGGCGCGCGTTTCAGCGCGGAAGGTTTCCAGATCGGACATGGTCGCAGC
>NCJP01000102.1 GCA_002278985.1 Erythrobacter sp. 34-65-8 | reverse complement strand
CGATACGGTCGACCGGGCCAAGGCGACCTGGACCAACACGATTGGCGCGCCGGAACTGCGCGTGACCTGGACCGATCCGGACTATCGCCCGGGGCAGCGCGCATTCTACTATGTCCGCGTGCTGGAAATCCCGACCCCGCGCTGGCCGCTCTACGATGCGGTGCGGTTTGGTTACCAGCTGTCGCCGGATGCCCTGGCTGATGCCGTGGCGCAGGAGCGGGCCTATAGCTCGCCGGTCTGGATCGGCCCTGCCACGGGTGCAGCGGCAACGGCCACGGCACTGTTCGATCGCAATCGCCTGAGCCGCGCCAAGAGACTCGGATGACGCTGCCCGGCTGGACCCGCGAGCCGCTGGTCCATTTCCTAGCCGCCGGGGCAGCCATCTGGTTCGTCCTGTCCTGGCAGGGGGAGCCGGTCGATCCGGCCAGTCGCGCCATCACCGTAACGCAGGAAGACCGCGCCCGGCTGGCGCTGCAATGGGAGCGGACCCTGCAGCGCGCGCCGACCGATGCCGAGCTGGACGGCCTGACCGAGCAGTTCATCCGCGAAGAGGTGCTCTACCGCGAGGCGCTGCGCCTCGGCCTCGATCAGGACGACGCCGTGCTGCGCAAGCGGCTGGCAGGCAAGATGGACTATCTTGCCGCGAGCATGGCGGAGACCGCCAGCGCCCCGGATGCGACCTTGCAGCAATGGCTCGACACGCACCCCGAACGGTTCGCTCCGGAGGTGCGCTACAGCTTTGACCAGCGCTGGTTTGCCGAGCAGGACACGGCCCGGAGCGCGCTGCCATCACCCGATCCGCGCGGCGAGCCGATATCGCTTCCACCCGCGATGGAAGGGGCGAGCCGCCGCGAGGTGGACGAGCGGTTCGGCGAGGCCTTCCGCACGGCGCTGGACGCAGCGCCGGTTGGGCAAGGATGGCACGGCCCGGTGGCCAGCGGGTTCGGCTGGCATCTGGTCCAGCTGCGCGCCCGCGAGACCGGCGAAGTGCCGCCACTCGCTGAGATCCGCGACCGGGTCGAGGCCGACTGGCGCACCGCCACCAGCGCCGCGCGCAAGGAGGAGGCCTATCGCCTGCTGCGCGATTCCTACCGGATCACGGTCGCGCGGTGAGAACGCTGGCCGCGCTCCTGCTGCTGTGGCTGGCGCTGGCGGTTCCGGCCCGCGCTGACGAGCTGCGTCCCGGCTATATAGAGTTTGCCGAGCAGGCACCGGGACAATGGTCGCTGGCGTGGAAACGGCCCTATCTCCAGCCCCCGCCCGAGCCGCCGCCCCCGCCGATCCTGCCGGATAACTGCACCTATCAGGGCGAAGTGCGGCAAGGCGCGGCGGGCGGGGCGGTGCTGGGCCGGGCGGACGTCCGCTGCACCGGGGCGGTCGCCGGCAAGACGCTCGGCGTGGCCGACCTGATCGGCCAGACCGACCTGCTGGCGCGCGTCATCCCACTCGATGCTCCGGCCCAGGCGATCCGGATCACCGCAGCCACGCCGCAAGCCACCATCGCCGCCGAGGAAATCCGCCCGTCGGTGTGGCAGACCTATTTCGTGATCGGGGTGGAGCATATCCTCGAAGGGTGGGACCACCTGCTGTTCGTGATCGCGCTGGTCCTGCTGCTGCGCGCATGGCGGCAGGCGGTGTTCGCGGCGACCGCTTTCACGGTCGCCCATTCGATCACGTTGGCGGGTGCCTCGCTCGGCTGGCTCGCCATGCCGCAGCGCCCGGTCGAGGTGCTGATCGCGCTGTCGATCGTGTTCCTGGCGGTGGAGATTGCCCGGCGCGACCCCGCGCGGCCCAGCCTCGCCATGCGCCTGCCGTGGGTGGTCGCCTTCCTGTTCGGCCTGCTCCACGGGTTCGGCTTTGCCGGGGCGCTGGCCGAAATCGGCCTGCCGGATGACGCGCTGGTGCCGGCGCTGGTCGCGTTCAACCTCGGGGTCGAGGCGGGGCAACTGCTGGTGGTGGGGGTGACTCTGGCGGCGATTGCGGCGCTTACCCGTGTGGCGTCGGCGCGGCTCGAACCGGCCATGCGGCTGGCATCCTACGGGATCGGGATTACCGGAGCCTACTGGCTGGTGGACCGGCTGGCGGGATAGTCTCCGCCCAGCGCCTGCCAAAGTAGCACCCGCGCCCGGCGCGCGCGCCCTTGTGCTGCCGCCGCGCGTTCGCCGCTGGCATCGGCAGCCCGGCGCGCTTCGAGCACGGCGAGGAAATTCTCCAGACCAGCACGGAAGCGAAATTCGGCCAGCTCGGTCGCGCGCTCGGCACTGGCGGCCTCGCGGGCGGCCGCAGCGGCCTCCGCGTCGGCAGCTGCGACCAGCCCGTAGCCCGCCTCCGCCTCGCCCAGGGCCGCGAACACCGCCCCGCGATAGGCCTCAAAGGCAGCCCGCTTGGTGGCGGCAGCACCGTCGATCTCGGCACCGATCCGCCCGAAATCGAGCAGCGGGGCAAGCAGCCCGGCCCCCGCCGACCCGACCACCGCATCGCCGTCGAACAGGTCGCCCAGATCGAAGGCCAGCAGGCCAAGCGCGGCAGACAGGGTCAGCTGGGGGAAGCGCCGCGCGGCCGCCGCAGCCAGCTCGGCATCGCTCGCCGCCAGCCGGGTCTGCGCCGCGAGCACATCGGGCCGGTTGGCCAGAAGCTGCGCGGGCAGGCTGGCGGGCGGTGCGGATGCGGGATCGGCTGGCGCGCTTTCCGCCAGAGCCGCCTGGATTGCCCGTCCGCCCAGCCCGGTCAAGGTGACGAGCCTGCCGGTGATCCGCGCTTTCTCGCTGGCGAGGGCCGCGATGCGGCTGCGGCTTGCCTCGGCAGCGGTTTCGGCGCGGACCCGGTCAAACCCCGGCGCGATCCCGGCGCGCTCGCGGATATCGGTCAGGGCTACCAGCGACTCTGCGGCGACGAGGTCTTCGCCCAGGGCGGCCTCGCGCGTTTCGATGGTCCGCCAGTCGATCACGGCGGCGGCGATTTCCGCCAGCAAGGCCAGCCGGACAGCAACTGCGTCGGCCCCGGCGGCATCAAGCCGCGCCAGCGCCGCGCGTTCCTGTGCCCGCAATCGGCCGAACAGGTCGGCATCCCAGCTGGCGGTGAGGTTGGCAGCATAGGCCATCCGTTCGCTGTCGAACGCCACGCCGGGGGGCAGGCCGGTGCCGAACTGGTTGGGGCTGGTGCGCTGGCCGGTGGCCGAGGCATTGGCGCCAACCAGAGGCAGGCGCTCGGCCCCTGCGCGGGCTGCTCCGGCGCGGGCCGCTTCGACGCGGGCCAGGGCTTCGGCCAGAGTCGGGCCTGACTCCAGCGCCTGGCCGGAGAGGGCGCGATAGGCGGGATCCTGCGTCGGCATCAGCCGGTCCAGCGCCGCGCCCGTTCCGGCGGAAGGCTGCCACGCGAAACTGTCCGGCAGGTCCGGCGCGGGCGTCGCCACTTCGGGCGGCGGGCCGGCGACACAGGCCGACAGTGCCACGGCAGCCAGGAGCGGAAGCGCGCCCCGCATCATTGCGCCGCCTTGCCGGGAATGCCGGGAATGAAGGCATCGATCTGCTGGCCGACGCGGAACAGCGCGCTGTCTCCCCCGGCCCCGGCAGGAAGCTCGTAGATCACCTGCAGCACCCGCACATCGACCCGTTCCTGCGAGGAATTGGTCAGCGATCGCTTGGGCACCACCAGCGGCTCGGCCCGCACGAACCGCGCCTCGACCTGGCGGTCGGCCGCGCCGCGCGGCGAGACCACCGCCGCCTTGCCCAGATCGATCCGGGTCGCCTCGCTCTCGTCGATATCGACCCGCACATGAAGCGGGACGGTCTGCCCCATCTGGATGAACGGCTGGCTCTGTGCCCCGCCCATGGTCGAGACATATTCGCCCTTGCGGATGTTGACCGCCAGGATCTCGCCCGCAATCGGCGCGCGCACGGTCAGGCGGCTCAGTTCGGTCCGGGCCGCACCGGCGGCGGCATTGGCGGCTTCGAGCCGCGCCTGCGCCAGGGCAAGGCGCGACCGGGCGGCATTGGCTTCCCCCTCGGCCCGGATCACTTCGGCCCGGCTGACCGCCGCGCTGTCCTCCACCGAGCGGTAGAGCGCCAGCTGCCGCTCGGCCGTGGTACGCGCGGTCTGCGCTTCGGCAATGGCGGCGCGCGCTTCGTTGATCCCGGCCTCGGCCTGCCGCAGCTGCGCCCGCACCGCCCGGTCATCGACCGTGAACAGCGGCTGCCCCTGACCCACCCGGTCACCCGGCTGGACCATCAGGTCGATCACCAGGCCCGACAGGGCGCTGCCGATGTCGATGGTCTCGCTCGACGGCTCGACCACGCCCGATCCGGCCACCCGCAACCCGGTCGCAAGCGCACCGGTGGCGCGCGGGGGTTCGCGGGTCGGCTCCTCCAGCGTCCGGTCCGGCTGGCTGGTGGCGATATAGGCCACCCCGCCGACCACCCCGGCGAGCGCCAGCGCGGGCAGGAGCTGGCGCGAGAAGCTGAGATTGCGCAGGGAGAGTGCCATGGTCAGTGATCCTCCGGCATGGTCTTGCCGTCATGGGTAATACGCCCGTCCTCCAGCACGAGGATGCGGTCAGCGAGATCGAAAATGCGGTTGTCGTGGGTGACGATGATGACCGAGCGATCGTCCGCCACGGCCACTTCGCGCAGCAGATCCATCACCCGGCGGCCGGAGCGGGCATCGAGCGCTGCGGTCGGCTCGTCACACACCACCAGCCGGGGCGCATGGACCAGCGCGCGGGCAATCGCCACCCGCTGCTGCTGGCCGCCGGAAAGCTGGCGCGGCAACTTGGCGGCCTGATCGCCGATGTTGAGCTTTTCGAGCATCGCAATCGCGTGTTCGCGCGCCTCGTGCACCGGCATCCCGCGCGCAATCAGCGGCACCGCGGCATTGGCCGCGGCATCGATGCTGGGGATGAGGTTGTACTGCTGGAAGATGAAGCCGATGTTGGCGAGGCGGAACTCGACCAGCTGGGTATCGGTCAGGGCATAGATATCCGTGCCGAACACCCGGACCTGCCCTTGCGTGGGCCACAGGATGCCGCACATGATCGAAATCAGCGTGGTCTTGCCCGAGCCACTCTCGCCGACAAGGTAGGTCATCTCGCCAGCGCGAACATCGAGGTCGATCCCGTGCAGCACGGTGATTGTGCCCTGCCCGGCCGGAAACTCGCGCGTCACCCCCCGGGTGCAGATCGCGGATTCCGGGCTGCACCCGCCGATAGCAGTTGTGTCTACCGCGGGGCTTGCAGAACGCACGGGGCTCACCGGAACACCGCCGCCGGTTCGGCCTTGAGCACGCTGCGCATCGCCATCCAGCCGGTCATGGCCAGGATCAGGGCCACACCCACCAGCGAGAACAGCGGGATTTGCCATGGCAGGTAGAAGCCTTTGAAGGTGGGGTTGCTGCCGAAGCCCCAGATGAACAGGACGGTGCCGACCAGCCCCAGGGCATAGCCGATCGCGCCCACCATCCCGGCCTGGGCGGCAACCATGCCGATCAGCTTGCGGTTGGTCACGCCGATCGCCTTCAGCGCACCGAACTGCTTGATGTTGTCGCGGATGAACAGGCTGAAGGTCAGGCCGACGATGGCCACCCCGACAATGAAGCCGAGCAATACGGTAATCCCGAAGTTGAAGGGAATGCCGGTGTTCTCGATGATGAAGTCGACCCCGTCCTGGGCAAATTCATCCCGCGTCCGGGCGCGCAGGCCGGTCTGCTCGGTTATCCGCGCCGCAAGGGTGTCGGCGCTGACGCCGTCTGCGGCGCCCACCAGGACGAAGCTCAGCCGGTTGCGGGTTCCCGGCACGTAACGCAGCGCCTGCGAATAGCGGGTGTAGAGCACCACGGTGCTGGTGAAGCTGGGGGTCGCGTCCGCCACCCCCCGGATCACGGCGCGCTGGTCATTCAATTCCAGCATCTCGCCCAGCGGGCTCGGCTGGTCAGGGAACATGTTGGTGGTGCCGACGTCGTCGATGATCACGGGCAGCGCAACGCTCGTCGGACGACCCTTTAACCCGAACAATCGCGCGACAGCCTGCGGGTGCTTGATGCGCTGGAGAACTCGCCGGCGCCTAATGCCAAGCTTCTCGCGGCCGCCCGCCGCATACCCAAACGCGCATGAGCCTGCCCGATTGGCGTGAAGAGCCGATCTCGAAGGCGCACGACAGGGAGGCTTTCGATTGCGGCGAGGCGGAACTGAACGAGTTCCTGCGGCGCCATGCACGC
>NCJP01000101.1 GCA_002278985.1 Erythrobacter sp. 34-65-8 | reverse complement strand
TGGTATTCAAGATCGAAGTCCGGATCCTCGATCCAGTAGGGATAATCGAGATCGAACGGCACCCGCACCATGCGCTGGCGGATGGTGCGGCTCAGCTGCTTGCGGCTGTCGAAGAAGGCGAGGATGTCCTTGAAGCGGACGAACCCGCCCGGAGCCGTCGCCGGATTGTAAATCAGGATCGAACCGATGTGCATCGGCGAGTTGCGCGTTTCCAGCGCAACGAAACTCGCGTCCATTCCCTGGAGCTGGCGCATCCGGTCCTCCCGTACCCGGCGTTGTCTGTTGCCCGCTCGGGATCCCGGAAGGCTAACAGAGCGCAGGCGGCGGTCAACTTGCCGCCCCCGTCAAGAACTTACTCAGCGGAAGCCGTGCCGCGAATCCGGGACTACAGCGCGTCACCCGCTGCTACTCCGCTGGCCCAGGCCCACTGGAAGTTGTAGCCGCCGAGCCACCCCGTCACGTCAACCGCCTCGCCGATGGCATAAAGCCCCGGCACCCGTTTCGCCTCCATCGTGGTGGAGGAAAGCTCAGCAGTGGAAATCCCGCCCACGGTAACCTCGGCCTTGGCGAAGCCCTCGCTGCCGTTGGGGTGGAAGATCCAGCGCGCCAGTTGTGCCTCGGCAATGCGCAACGCCTTGTCCGGGGTGTTGCCCAGGTCGTTCGGCAGGGCCAGCCGCTCGGCGAGAATGTCGGCCAGCCGCTGCGGCATGGCATCGCGCAGCAGCGCGCGGATCGTGGTGCGCGGGCTGGCCCGCTTGGTTTCGAGCAGCCAGTCCTTCTCCCGCCCGGGAAGGAAATCGATCGAGACCGGATCGCCCGGCTTCCAGTAGGAACTCACCTGCAGGATTGCCGGGCCGCTGAGGCCGCGATGGGTGAACAGCGCCGCTTCGCCAAAGCACGCCCCGCCCGCCTCAGCCTCGACCGGGGCGGCGACGCCGGAAATCTCGCGGAACAGCACGTCCTCCCCGCCCAGCGTCAGCGGCACCAGCGCCGGGCGCGGCTCGACCACTTTCAGCCCGAACTGGCGCGCGAGGTCATAGGCAAAGCCGGTCGCGCCCATCTTCGGGATGGATGGCCCGCCGGTGGCGATCACCAGCGCGGGCGCGCTGTATGTGCCGGTCGGGGTGGTTACGGTGAACTTCCCGTCGTGAAGGACCGAGGCAATCTCCTCGCCGCAGCGCACTGTCACCGGCCCCCTGGCGCACTCCTCCAGCAGCATGGCGACAACCTGCTTCGCCGAGCCATCGCAGAACAGCTGGCCGAGCGTCTTCTCGTGCCAGGCGATGCCGTAGCTTTCCACCAGATCGAGGAAATCGCGCGGGGTGTAGCGGGCCAGCGCGCTCTTGGCGAAATGAGGGTTGGCGCTGAGATAGTTGGCCGGCCCCGCCCCGATGTTGGTGAAATTGCACCGCCCGCCGCCGGAGATCAGGATCTTCTTCCCCGCAGCTTCGGCTTTCTCCAGCACCAGAACGCGCCGCCCGCGCTGCCCGGCACGCGCGGCGCACATCAGGCCGGCAGCACCGGCCCCGAGGATGATGGCATCGAATTCCTGAGTCACCCCTGGCCCATTGCGGGTTTGCCAAGCGGGCGCAAGATTCCTATCTCGCTGGGCCATGGCCCGTACCCCCGCCGGAACCCCGCACGACCCCCGAGGCCCCAATCCCGGTAGTAAGGAGCGATTCAACGAGGAACGCGCCGCCTATACGGTCGCCAGTGCCCAGCCCGACCTCGAAGGCGGGGTCAAGGCGATCCGCGAAACGGTGGCCACGCTCAAGCCGCAACCGGGTGTCTACCGCATGGTCGATGCGCGCGGCGACGTGCTCTATGTCGGCAAGGCGCGCAGCCTGAAGGCGCGGGTGGCGAACTATACCCAGATCGCCAACCTCTCCAGCCGGCTGCTGCGCATGGTCAGCCAGACGCGCAGCATGGACATCGTCGTCACCAACAGCGAGGCCGAGGCGCTGCTGCTGGAAGCGCAGCTGATCAAGCGCTTCCGCCCGCCGTTCAACGTGCTGCTGCGCGACGACAAGAGCTTCCCCTTCATCCTGCTGCGCGCCGACCATGCCTTTCCCCGCATCCAGAAGCACCGCGGGGCGCGCAAGGCCAAGGGCAATTACTATGGCCCCTTCGCCAGCGCCGGGTCGGTCAACACCACGATCAACGCGCTGCAGAAGCTGTTCCTGCTGCGCAGTTGCACCGACAGTTTCTTCAACAACCGCGACCGGCCGTGCCTGCTCTACCAGATCAAGCGCTGCTCGGCCCCCTGCGTCGGGCGGATCGACGAGGCAGGTTATGACAAGCTCGTCGCCCAGGCGAAGGATTTCCTTGGCGGCAAGTCGTCTGCCGTACAGCAGGATCTGGAGCGGCAGATGGCCAGCGCCGCTGCCGCGCTCGATTTCGAGACTGCCGCCATGCTGCGCGACCGGCTGCGCGCGGCGACCTTCATCCAGGGCAGCCAGGCGATCAACGCTGCCGGTGTGGGCGATGCCGACGTGTTCGCGCTCGCCAGCAAAGGTGGGCAGCTCGCGGTACAGGCCTTTTTCATCCGGGGCGGGCAGAACTGGGGCCACCGCGCCTTCTTCCCCGCCCACACACAGGGCATCGAAGACGCCGAAGTGCTGGCTGATGTCCTGCTGCAATTCTACGAGGAAGTGCCGCCCCCGCCCACCATTCTGGTCGACCGCGAATTGCCCGAGAGGGAGTTGATCGAAGCGGCGCTGTCCGAACTGGCGGGCCGCAAGGTGCGCCTCTCCGTCCCCGAACGCGGCGACCGGCGCAAGCTGATGGCGCAGGCGCAGAGGAACGCGGTCGAGGCGCTGGAGCGGCGGATGGCCGAAACCGGCTCGAAGGCGAAAGTGCTGCGCGAGCTGAGCGAATTCCTCGAACTGCCCGACGTGCCGGACCGGATCGAGGTCTACGACAACAGCCATATCCAGGGCACCAAGGCCGTCGGCGCGATGGTCGTCGCCGGGCCGGAGGGGCTGCGCAAAGGGCAGTACCGCAAATTCAACATCCGCGAAGCGCAGGGCAACGATGACTTCGCGATGATGCGCGAAGTGATGCAGCGGCGGTTCAGGGGTCTTGCTGATCCTCCCCAGGATGGGGAGGGGGACCACCCGCAGGGTGGTGGAGGGGCACCCTCCGATGGAGCGGACGATATAGCGAAGGTGCCCCACCACCCCGACGCCTCCCGTCGCGGTCCCCCTCCCCGTTCCGGGGAGGAATGGCCCGACCTGGTGCTGATCGACGGGGGCAAGGGGCAGATGAGTGCGGTGCGCAACGCGCTGGCCGAAATGGGGATCGAGGATGTGCCGCTGATCGCCATCGCCAAGGGCCCGCACCACGGGCGCGAGGGGCGCGAGGTGTTCCACTTCCCCGATGGGCGGGAAAAGACCCTGCCGGTCAATTCACCGGTGCTGTTCTATCTCCAGACCCTGCGCGACGAGGTGCATCGCTTTGCCATCGGCGCGCACCGCGCCAGGCGGAGCAAGGCGATAACGGCCAGCCCGCTGGACGAGATCCCCGGCATCGGCCCGGCCCGCAAGCGCGCGCTGCTGCTGCATTTCGGCACGGCGAGCAAGGTCCGCGCCGCGTCGCTCGAAGACCTGCAACGCGCGCCCGGGGTCAGTGCCGGGGTGGCGCGGCAGATCTACGATTTCTATCACACCCGCGGCTGACCGGATCAGGCGTCGCTGATCGCCTGCTCGATCTGGTTAATCGGCACATTGGTCAGCGCCTTGCCCAGTTCCCCGCGCAGCCGGGCTTCCAGTTCCTTGTGATAATGACGCCGCAACTCACCGAGCGAACGCTTGTCGGCGACCACGATCAGATCGTCGATCTTCTGGGTGAGCACAGCATGGTTGAGCCACTCGGCCGCTGCCGCCACATGGGCCGCCTCGTCCAGATCATTGCCCGCTTCCGGGGTCGAGGTAATCGAGTGGCGCAGCTTGCCTTGGCTGCGGTTGGTCGGATCGAGATCGGGTTCGCCCACCAGTTCCAGCGCTGGATAGCGGGCATCCGAACCGTTGCGGAGGAGGAGGAAGCGCGAACCATCGACTACGGCTACGTGGGCTTTCGGGGGTACATTCATCGTTTTGCTCCTCAGCGGACCTTGCGGCTCCGTTCCAGCACAGGCCGCTGCCCCTCGGCCTCGAGTGCGCCTGACGGGGGCGCGTTGCTACCTTCGGTCGGCTGCGCGCCTTTGCCGGCGGTCGGCGTCTGGCGCTCGAGATAGGCCCTGTCGCCCTGCCCCTTGTCCTTCAGCGCCTGCGCTTTTTCAGCGATGTCTTTCTGCGTTTCCTGGGCCACGGGCCCTCCTTTCCGGCAATTTGGGGTGCTGGAAAGGCAACGTCAGGCCAGGGGACAGGTTCCCCGTCAGAACATCTTGCGCAGGTCGATCCCCAGGTAACGCCCGACCGGATCGACCAGGAACGGCTGGAACGCGAGCGGGGTATCGCCATTGCTGTCGGTCACCCTGCGTTGCCCGTCGAACACGTTGTTGGCGATCAGCGATACGGAGAACCCCTTGAGGAAGCCCTTCTCCGTCTTGGTCAGGCGGCCGAGATCGGCAAACAGCCGCAGGTCGAGCGTGGCCAGATCGTCAAAGAACAGGTCGGTGCTGCCCGGCAGCCCGCTGCCGTTGACCCGCGCCTTGCCGGTGTAGACACCCGAAGCGCGTACACCCCAGCCGTTGCGGAACACCCCACCCTCAAGCCGCGAGGAATGGCGCGGGAAACCGTTGGCGGCCAGGCCTTCGCCGTCCAGCTGGTCCAGCACCGGCACTCCGGGTGCGATCAGCACGGTGTTGTTCAGCTCGATCGTGTGGGTCAGGGTCACGAAATAGCGGCCGCGGTTATCTCCGCCAGGGCCGAAGCCGCCCATCCCACCCCTGCCGCCACGGCCGCGCGGCGGACCGCCGGCTGCGGGCTGACCGCCAGCGGCAGCCATGGGCGCACCTTCGCTGCTGCACATCATGCTGCGGAACTGCGCCAGGCGGGCGCGGTCTATGCTGCCGTCCTCGGCCCGGAAGCGGTCGAGCATCCGCTTCGCCTGTTCGGCATCAAATCCCTCGGGCGCATCGGGCGGCGTTTCGCCGCGGTCAATCGCGGCGGCCAGCGAAACCATGTAATCTTCGCCGTCTGCCGCACAGAGCCGTTCGCGGAACGCGGTGAAGCGCTGGCGTTGCTCATCACTGGGGGCACCGCCCATTCCCGGCGGCGGACCGCCCGCGCCCATGCGCGGACTATCGGCTTGCGGCGGACCACCTCGGGGCGGGCCGCCTTCACCCTGCGGCTGCGCCTCGCCAAAGCTGCCGCGCATGGTCAGGCCGAAGGCAAGCCGCTCTGCACGGGTTTCCGCGAATGTCACCGGGCGGCGATCAATCGCCAGCAGGGTACCGTCGGTACCACGCGTCACCCGGCCCGCAAAAGCGGCTTCGATGGCCGGGGTGAGCAGCGGAAACGACGAAGTGACATTGTCCGAACGGTTGCGGATGTAATCGACCTGCAGTTGCGCCCCCTCGATGAAGGGAACCTCCAGGTTGGCGCTGAATTTCCAGTCCTTCTGGGTCTCCGCCAGCAGCGCCGGATTGCCGCCCGTGGTGACCGAGGCGAGCACGGTTTCGCCGCGTGTCAGGTCGAACACCGGCACATTGAAATCGGTGATGATCGGGTTGCCCAGCTGGGTCAGCCCCGGAGCCACCTCGCGCCAGGTATAGGTCGCCTGCAGGTCCACACCTTCAAGCGGAGACCAGTTCACCCCGCCGCTCCAGTCATAGAGCGTGCCGAAATCGGAAAGGCGGTTGAACCCGGCCTGCCCGCTGAGCGAGACATCGCCGATTGCGTCGAGAAACCCTTCGCGGCGGCTGGTAACCGGCACGACCACGTTGACCCCGCCGGACAGATCGCCCTGGGTCAGGCGCGCGGCAGTGCCGGACCGGGTGTCGTCGCTGTCGATCCGCGTCCAGTCATAGCCGAAGTCAAACGTGGTCGAAAGATCGCCGGCTGGCAGGAACACCGGGGTGCCGCGCGCGGTGAAAAGGCTGGTGGCATTGATGACCTTGCTGTTGGCAATGTCGAAACCGGCATCGTCGGTGTTGAGGAACCGCGTGTCGATTGCCAGCCGTCCGGATGCCGCGTCGGCAACCAGGCGCGAGGTGCTGGCCCGGCGTTCGATCTCGGTCCGGGTCTTGCCCAGGCTGGCGTCAAACGT
>NCJP01000100.1:6231-11432 GCA_002278985.1 Erythrobacter sp. 34-65-8 | reverse complement strand
GCGGCGTCGACCTCGAGGTCGAACGAGGATCCCTCACCGTGCTCACCGGCGCGAACGGCGCGGGTAAGACCAGCCTGCTGCGTCTGCTCGGGGGCCTCGACACGCTGACCAGCGGCGCGGGCCACGCGAAATACTACGTCACCTATTGCCGCCTGTCGGATGACGAAGGGGCCAAGGGTATTGGTGCGGTACTGGTCGAGAAGGGAATGGCGGGCGTCAGCTTCGGTGCGCGTGAGGAACTGATGGGTTTCCGCGGGATCGAGACGCGCGACATCCTGCTCGACGATGTCCGGGTGCCGAAGGAGAACCTGGTCGTGCCCGCCGGCAGCTTCGGCAAGCTGATGAGCGCCTTCGGGCTGGAGCGGTGCGGCAATGCCACCCAGGCGCTGGGCGTGGCGGCGGGGGCGCTGGAGCAGGCACTTGCTTACACCCAGGAACGCAAGGCGTTCGGCAAGCCGATCGTCGATTTCCAGGCGGTCCAGATCAAGCTGGCCGAAATGGCGATGAAGGTGGAGGCAGCGCGGCTGCTCATCTGGCGCGCGGCGGCCAATGCGGCCCACCAGCCGAACCAGCTGCCCAGCGTGTTCGAATCGAGCGTGGCCAAGTGCTTTGCCAACGAGATCGTGCGCGATGTCGCTTCGTTGGGGGTGCAGGTCATGGGCGGCTACGGCTATCACAAGGCTTACGGGATGGAGCAGCGCCTGCGTGATGGCTTCGCCTGGGGTATCGCGGGCGGCACCACCGACGTGCAGAAGACCAACATTGCCGCTGCAATGATTGGCCGGCGGTTCGACCAGCGGAGGTAGTATCGGAAATCGGGCTTGCTCTGGCGCGGTGTATTGTCCATCTAAACCACATGGACGAAAACCCCGTTGAAACAGCCCCGCCGGCCGACATGACGCCTGCACCGGCCGGTACCCCGGTCGCAACTCCGCTGACCGGGCCGCTCGATGATGAGGCGCTGACCCCGCTTCATCCCGCGCACGTCAAGGTCCTGCGCCTGCAGGCTGTGCTGTTCACCCTGCCGTTCTTGATCGCCGCGCTGGTGCTGGAAAGCGCGGGGCTGGTGCCGCTTGGCGCGATCATTGTCCCGGTGGCGCTGCTGGCAACATGGATCATCATTCAGGCGCCGCTGAAGCGTTATTACGCCCGGGGGTATGCCATGGGCGAAGACCGGCTGCGGGTCGTGCGCGGCTTGCTTTTCCGGAGCGACAGCGTGGTGCCGTTCGGCCGGGTGCAGCACATCGACCTTGATCAGGGCCCGCTGGAACGGATGTATGACCTCGCCACCCTGACAGTCCACACGGCAGGCACCCATAATGCCTCGGTCCGCCTGCCGGGCCTGGCCAACAATGATGCGGTTGCCATGCGCGAAGCCATCCGCGCTCACATCCGGCGCGAGACGCTGTGAGCGCGCAAGCCGTGAACCAAGAGGCCGTTGCTGCGCCGGCAGAGCCGCGCCGCACCGCGCCGGTCGGCCTGCTGGTCAAGGCCGTGGCCGGGCTGCGGCAGTCTGTGGCCGGGATTGCTGCGCTGGTCTTCGTCATGCGCGACCAGGGTTCGATCTTCTGGATTGCGCTCGGCGTGGTGCTGCTGGTGGCCGCGATCAACGTCATCGTTGCGGGCTTGCAGTGGCACCGGCTGACGTTCCATGTCGGAGCGGAGGATATCCGGCTGGAAAGCGGCGTGCTGGCCCGCTCGGCGCGCTCGGTTCCCTATGAACGGATCCAGGATGTCAGCCTGGAGCAGGGGCCGCTGGCGCGGATTTTCGGGCTGGTCGAAGTCCGCTTCGAAACCGGTGCGGGCGGGGCCGATGACCTTTCGCTGACCTACCTGACCGTAGCCGAGGGGGAAGAGCTGCGCGAACTGATCCGCGCGCGGCGCGACCAGTCCCCTGTCGGGCAGGATGACCATGCAGCTGCGGCACTTGCCCCGGTGACTGCCCTGTTCGCCATGGGGCCGCGCCGGGTAGTGACGTTCGGCCTGTTCGAGTTCTCGCTGGCGGTGATCGCGGTCCTGTTCGGGGTAACCCAGCAGTTCGACTTCCTCCTGCCATTCGACATCTGGGATTTCGACCAGTGGGAGGAACGCCTGGCAGGCCAGGGGGCGTGGCTCGCCGGTCTTGGCGCGACTGCGCAGATTGTCGGCGGGATTTTCGCCGTGGCTTCTATCCTGGTACTCGGGTTCGCGACCGGAGTGGTGCGAACGACCTTGCGCGAGTGGGGTTTCCTGCTGGAACAGACCGACAAGGGATTCCGCCGCCGCCGGGGTCTGCTGACGCGCACCGATGTGGTCATGCCGGCCCACCGGGTGCAGGCCATGACCCTCGGCACGCGCCTGCTGCGCCGCCTGTTCGGCTGGCATGGCCTGTCTTTCGTCAGCCTGGCGCAGGACGCCGGCTCGGCCAACCACGTGGTGGCCCCGTTCGGACGGCTTGAGGAATTGTGGCCGGTAGCACAGGCGGCCGGGTTCACCCCGCCGCCGGAAGACGCGCGCTGGCATCGGGCCAGCACGGCCTATCGGTTCGATTCGATGCTGCTGGCAGCCCTGCTGCCGGTCATTCCCGCCGCAGTGCTGATCGGGCTGGGTGAATATCTGTGGGCGCTGCTCCCCATGGCGGTGGCCGTTGCCGGTGCCGCAGGGAACTGGATTGCCTGGTACAATACACGCCATCTGATTGACGGGCATCAGGTGCTGGCGCGCAGGGGCTGGCTGGCACCCCGGCTTGATATCGCACCGCGGGTCAAGTTGCA
Source organism: Erythrobacter sp. 34-65-8 (assembly GCA_002278985.1). Lineage (GTDB taxonomy): Bacteria > Pseudomonadota > Alphaproteobacteria > Sphingomonadales > Sphingomonadaceae > 34-65-8. The sequence goes on along the minus strand of NCJP01000100.1, from coordinate 8,679 downwards.
GTCAGCCGATTTCCGGCAAGATCCGCTTGGGCACTGGCATGGTTACGGCACACTCCACCTGGGCCTGGCAGGCGGCACGTTCGAAATTCCCGGTGTGCCGGTGGCGCGGGCGCGCGAGGTGTGCAATGCCGTGCTCGCCAGCATTGCCGAGGCCGACTTCAGCGAGCTGAACCAGGGTTAGGCGCGCAGGCCGGCCCAGTCAGGGTTGCGGCGGAATTTCGTCTCCACATAGGAGCACTGGGGTACGATCCGGAAGCCTTGCGCCCGCGCATCGGCGACCAGCGCATCGACCAGGGCGGCAGCGATCCCGCGTCCTTCCAGCTCGGCTGGCACCAGCGTGTGGTCAGCCACGCGCACGCTCTCGCCGCGCGCTTTCCAGGTCAGCCGGCCCACCTTGTTGCTTCCCGGCACGACAGCGCGGTATTCGCCGCCCGCTCCCCTGTCATGATGGGTGATTTCGAGCCCTTCGATTGCCAAGATGCGTCTCCTTCTTGCCAAGAACGTGCGGGCCGCTAGGGGCGTTCCACCATGCAGTTCCTGTCCGACAATGCCGCCGCCGTCCACCCCCGTGTCTGGGCTGCGATGCAGGCCGCCGACGCGCCAGACGCGCCCTATGACGGCGACGCGCTGAGCAGGGACCTCGACGCGCGATTTGCGGACCTGTTCGGGCGGGACTGCGCGGTGCTGTGGGTCGCCACCGGAACGGCCGCCAATTGCCTTGCGCTTGCCACCATGTGCCCGCCTCACGGCGGGGTGGTGTGCCACCGCGAAGCGCACATCGAGGTCGACGAGGGCGGCGCGCCGGGGTTCTACCTCCACGGGGCCAAGCTGATGCTGGCCGAGGGGAGCGGTGCGAAGCTGACCCCCGACGCCATCCGCGCCGTGGTCGATCCGATCCGCGATGACGTGCACCAGGTGCAGCCGCACGCGATCTCGGTGACACAGGCGAGCGAATATGGCCGCGCCTACCGCCCTGCCGAACTCGCCGCGATCGGCGCGCTCGCGGCAGAGCGAAAGCTGGGCTTCCATGTCGATGGAGCGCGGTTTGCCAACGCGGTCGCCTTTCTGGGCTGCTCCCCGGCGGAAGCAGTCGGCCCGGCGGATGCGCTCAGCTTCGGCTGCGTCAAGAACGGCGGGATGAGTGCCGAGGCGATCGTGTTCTTCGATCCTGCGCTGGCAGACGTGGCCCGCTATCGCCGCAAGCGCGCCGGTCACCTGCAATCGAAGGGCCGGTACCTCGCGGCGCAGCTAATCGCGATGCTGGACGGCGATCTGTGGCTGGAGAATGCGCGGGCCGCCAATGCCGCTGCCGCCGCCATCGGAATGGCCTGCGGCGAGCGGTTGCTCCATCCGGTCGAGGCAAACGAGGTATTTGTGCGCCTGACCGCGGCCGAGCGTGATGTGCTGCGGGCGCAAGGTTTCGGCTTCTACGACTGGGGCACCGATGCTGCCCGGTTCGTAGCTGCCTGGAACACCCGCGAGGATCACGCGAGCGCGCTCGCACAGGCCATCAGCAGCCTGTGACCAACGCTCCCCCGCACGCGCTGCTGCGCCCGCGCATCGCGCTGCTGCGCCCGCGCATCGCGCTGCCGTTCATTCTGGTTGCGCTGATCTGGGGTAGCACCTGGTATGTCATCACCGGGCAGATTGCCGAAGTCCCGGCCAGCTGGTCGATCGCCTACCGCTTTGCGATGGCCACCCCGGCAATGTTCGCGGTCGCGCTCGTCATGCGCCAGCCGCTCGGGCTGGGCCGGGCGGGGCACCTGCTGGCGGTGCTGATCGGCCTGACCCAGTTCTGCGGCAACTTCAATTTCGTCTATCGGGCGGAAATGCACCTGACCTCGGGCATTGTTGCGGTCATGTTCGGAATGCTGATGGTGCCCAATGCCCTGCTCGGCCGCTGGTGGCTGGGGCAGCAGGTCACCCCGCGCTTCCTGCTCGGCAGCCTGGTGGCCATCGCCGGGATTGCCCTGCTGCTGGTGCACGAGGCGCAGACCGTGCGGCTCGACGGCAACGTGTTGTTGGGCGTGGTGCTGGCTGTAGGCGGCATCCTCTCTGCCTCGATTGCCAACGTGGTGCAGGCCAACCCGACCGGCCGGAGCCTGCCGATGGTCAGCCTGCTGGCCTGGTCAATGCTCTACGGCACGATCATCGACGTCGTGCTGGCCTGGACGACTGCCGGCCCGCCGGTGTTCCCCACCTCGGCCGCCTTCTGGGCCGGCACGGCCTGGCTGGCGCTGGCCGGATCGGTCGTCACCTTCCCGCTGTACTACACCATCGTGCGCGAAATCGGGCCGGGGCGTGCGGCCTACAACGGCGTGCTGGTGATCGTGGTGGCGATGCTGATCTCGACCTTTGTCGAGGGCTATGAATGGTCCCTGCTGGCGGCAGCGGGGGCGGTGCTGGGCATGGCGGGCATGATCCTGGCCCTGCGCGCCCGTCAGGCCT